>DMAO01000190.1 GCA_003446545.1 Sphaerochaeta sp. | reverse complement strand
GTAGCCTATGTCCGCTTCGCAGCTGTGTACAAGGCCTTCGATGACCTAGGTCAGTTCATAGCTGAGATACAGCAGCTGGGCAAGGAACTGCAGTAGTCACCTGGCATCAAACCACTTGCCAGTAAGCGAGAGCTCGATCGAATCGTTGAGATGTTCGGGCTTAAGTATTTCGTTCGCACAATCAAGGGCGAAATTGTCGCTCATCCCGGCAACATAATCATAGATGAGACGGTCGAGGGATCCATCATGGGTGAGATAGCTCTCCTGCATATCCTGCAGATGGTGGAAGAAACCCATTGCAAGCATATTCTTCTCTGAGGCATACAGAGCCTCTTCAAATCCACAGGTTTCTCTGAGCATCTTCAGATAATCGACGATCAGGGTAATCAGGCGGGTAAAGTACCGCTCATACCCCTCCAGTAACGGACTCTTGTAGATGTTGGCATAGTTGAAGGCTATCATCGCCTCTATGGCCTCAAAACAGCCTTCACTGAAACATATGCCGTCCTTATCGTTTGAATGCTCGATGACATCATTTACCAGGGTGTCTATCATCTGGGCGTTCGTTTTGCCTAGGCGCTGTGCAACCAGGGGAGGCAACTGCCCTGCCTTGATGATGTTCAGCCTGGTGGCGTCCTCAAAGTCTCGCCCGATATAGGCGATGGAGTCACTGAAGCGCACCACCGCCGCTTCGCGGGTTGTTGGGATGAGACCCTTTCGTGATTGCAGGTCATCAAGGTGCTTTATCTCGAAGGTGGGATGTATCGATTGCACCAGGGCCTCGCCGTTATGGCATGCTATGCCGTCCCTGACAGCATACGTCAGATTCAGGCCCTTGCCATGCTCGGCGAGGAAGTCCACGACGCGCAAGCTGTTCAATTCATGTTCGAAGGGAGCAAAGCCCTCTTCCTGCATGAGATTGGAAAGGATTTTCTCCCCTGTGTGCCCGAATGGGGTATGTCCTAGGTCATGGCCCATGCCGATGGCCCAGGCCAGCTCGGTATCAAGGTCGAGTCCGCGGCAAATGGTGGAGGCAATGGAAGCGACATGAAGACAGTGCTCCATACGGGTACAGATATGGTCATTGCTCGGGGCAAAGAAGACCTGCGTCTTATGCTTGAGCCGCCTGAAGGGAGACGAGTGGATTATCGCTGTGGTGTCGCGGTAATAGGCGCCGCGTACATCGCCCTTTCGCCTGTTCTTGCGCTGTTGCAACTGTTCCAGATCTAGGTCCTTTGCCATTTCCATAGTTATTCCCCAAATAGTGTAGCTATGGTATCATAGGATAACACACTTTGAAAGCGGAGGCATCATGATCGAAACGTATGGACTACCCCTTGTTTGTCTACTTTTGAATTTTTTGGCATTTGCAGCCTGCCTCAGATTTCTCTTTTCCCGACAAGGCACATATTGGGTGATACCCCTCATAGTTACCCTCTTCCTACTCTGGCCCAACGCCATCAACCTCTATACGATCGCTTCCCTAGAGACCGCCAGAGCCAAGGCCTATACCTATATGGATTTCCAGCCACTGCTGCTCGCCCTCTTCTGGTATGCCATGATAGTGACCTTCCACTTTGCCCTGAAGAAAACTGTCAAGGTAAACCACAACATTGAGCAGGTTCGCAAGAACCTCTATGAAGCACGCTACCAGAAGAAGGCTGAACGCATCACGCTAGAACGAAAACAAAACAGACAGCGTACCTATTATGGCAATGCACCTGCCAGAAAGCCTGTCTTGCAAGCCTACAGCGGTGAGTGGACCGATTTGTTCGACAGGTCCTGACGGTGGCTATACTTTTTTTCTGTGGGATAAAGCACAGTGGCAAGACCACTCTGGGCAGACTGGTCGCACTTAAGGCAGGGTATCGTTGCATCGACAACGATGAGCTCATCCTCAAGGACCGTCCCGAACTGACTTCCATTCGCCAGTTGTACAGCAGCGAGGGCAAAGAGGCCTTCATGGCACAGGAAGCCGCCTCTCTGGAAGCTTTTCTTGCAACCAAGCCTGATAATACCATTATCAGCCTGGGAGGGGGAGCATGCGACAACGAGCGACTCAAAACCCTGATCAAGGCAGAGGGGAAGGTAATCTATCTCAGGTTAGATGAAAAGGTCCTGCTCAAACGCATCCTCACTGGAGGTGTCCCTCCCTTTCTTGACCCCCTCAACATTGAAGGATCGTTTTCAGAGCTCTATACGAGTCGGGATGCTCTCTATGGAAAGTTATCTGATATTGTGATAGAATTATCCGATTATACCGATATCAGCGATAGCGCTGAATATCTATTTTCCAGACTTACTGAGGAGTTACTACATGGGTCACAATAGTTTTGGATCGGCTTTTACCGTCACCACATTCGGGGAATCACACGGAGAATGGCTTGGGGTCATCATCGATGGTCTTGAGTCAGGCTTCAGGCTGGACCTCGACTCAATACAGGCCGAGATGAGACGGCGTAGGCCTGGGGCAAATCCCCTAGGAACTGAGAGAAACGAACAGGATGAGTTGGTCATCCTCTCAGGCATGTATGAAGGTCTTACCACAGGCACTCCCCTTGCCATGGTCTTGTACAACACCAACCAAAAATCATACGACTACTCGAACCTCAAGGACCTTTTCCGCCCAGGTCATGCAGACTGGACCTTCTTCAAGAAGTTCGGGGTGCGTGATATTCGCGGTGGAGGCAGGTCCTCAGGAAGGGAGACCAGCGCCCGGGTCGCGGCAGGTGCCGTGGCAAAGCAGATACTTGCCCAACAGGGCATAGCAATCTTTGCAGGGACTGTGCAGGTCGGAGAGGTCGTGGCCAAAAAACGGAACTGGAATGAAACTGACAATGCCCTCACGTGCCCTGACAGGGAGGCTTCACATGCCATGGCCGCCCTCATTGAGAAAGTACGTTCGGAGAAGGACAGCATCGGTGGCGTCATCGAGTGCCACATTACCGGCCTTCAGGCAGGACTTGGCGAACCAGTGTTCGGCAAGCTGCAAGCCCTGCTCTCCCATGCGGTGATGAGCATCGGTGCGATAAAAGGTATCCAATTCGGTGACGGCTTCGCCTGCGCTACCATGCGAGGCAGTGCATTCAACGACCAGAGAACGAGTGAAGGCTTTCTCTCCAATCACAGCGGGGGTATCCTCGGAGGCATTTCAAGTGGCCAGGAGGTCATCCTGCAGGCAGCAGTGAGACCTACCGCTTCAATAGGCCAGAGCCAAAAGACAGTGGACAAGCAAAATGCCACTACAGATCTGGTCATAGAGGGACGGCATGATCCCTGTATCTGTCCTAGGGCTGTGGTGGTGGTCGAGGCTATGGTGGCCATCACACTGCTGGATCTCTGGTATACCGCCTTTGGAAGGCAACGATGAGAGACAAACCCCTTATAGTCCAAAGTGACAGGACCATGCTCCTTGATGTGCACCACCAGGATAGCGAAGCGTGTCGCTCTGATTTGGTGAAATTCTGCGAACTGATAAAGAGCCCGGAGCATGTGCATACCTACTCCTTGAGCGCCATCTCCTTGTGGAACGCCGCATCGAGCGGGGTGAACAGTGAGTTCATTACTGAGCGTATCCAGTTCTGGTCGCGCTTTCCTGTCAGTGAGAGTGTGCTCTTCTATGTCAACGACATAACCTCTCGCTTTGGCAAGGTGGTCTTAAGTGCAAGCGAAGACCCCATGTACTACATGCTCACTATCGAGAGTGCAAGGATCAAGGCAGAGATGGCTGCCCGCAAGAATATTGCAAAGATGCTGGTACCCAATGACGAGCAATCCTTCCTTATAGAGAAATATCACCGTGGGGAAATCAAGCTACAGCTCATCAAGCTCGGCTACCCTGTCGATGACCGCATCCCCTTGGAAAAGGGCATCAGCGTGCCCATGGCCTTGAGGGAGAAGACCCAGGGAGGGTATAAATTTGGTGTCAGGGCATACCAGAGACAGGCAGCCCAGGCTTTGCTTGGCGACCTCGGGCCGGGATGCGGATATGGGACCATCGTCCTTCCCTGCGGATCAGGGAAAACTGTGGTGGGGATGCAGATCATGTCCCTTCTGCAGACCAAGACCCTCATCGTGACCACCAACATAGCGGCAGTCCACCAATGGCGCGACGAAATCCTTGACAAGACAAACCTGAAGCGCGAACAGATTGGTGAATACACCGGTGAGAGCAAGAATCCTAAGGAAGTGACAGTATGTACCTACCAGGTTCTCACCTACCGCCCTGACAAGGAAGGTCCGTTTCCTCACCTGGAACTTTTGACCAAGGGTGAATGGGGCCTGATCATCTACGATGAGGTGCACATGTTGCCCGCTCCGGTTTTCAAGGTCACCGCAGAACTGCAGGCAGTCTACCGCGTCGGTCTGACAGCCACCCTCGTTCGTGAGGACGGTCGTGAGGATGAGGTGTTCTCCCTTGTCGGACCCAAACGCTTTGATATCCCCTGGAACGAGCTGCAGCAGCAGGGCTTCATTGCAGAAGCCTTCTGCCATGAGATTCGTGTCGATCTTCCTACCGAAATGGAAATACCCTATGCAGTGGGAAACAAGCGCGAGAAGTTCCGCATGGCAAGTGAGAACCCATTGAAGCTTGATGTGGTCAAGGCCCTGGTAGCACGCCATCCCGATGACTTCATACTCATCATCGGGCAGTACATTTCCCAACTTGAGATCATTGCGTCCTTATTCGACCTGCCCATCATCACCGGCAGCACTCCGAACACCAAGCGTGAAGAGCTCTACCGCCTCTTTAAGGAGGGTGAGATTAACATTCTGGTGGTAAGCAAGGTGGCAAACTTCGCCATTGACCTACCCGATGCCTCAGTAGCCATCCAGGTCTCGGGAACCTTTGGGTCCCGCAGTGAGGAGGCACAAAGGTTGGGCAGGATACTCCGTCCTAAAGACCGGGCTAGCTTTTTCTATTCCATTGTTACACGCTACTCCAACGAAGAGGAGTTTGCCGCAAACCGACAGAAGTTCCTTGCTGAGCAGGGATACTCCTATGAAATTGAGGTATGGCCCCATTGACCAAACATGCAAAAGAAGCTTTCAAGACATTACTAAACAGATATTCAGAAGAGAATTATTTCTATCTTGCCCGTAACTACCTAGGCTTGATCAAAACCCCGTTCCATAAGCCTGAGCTGACAACAAAATTGTGCAATTTTTTCTCCCAACCTGAGATAGAGGGAAAAATCCTCTCCCTCATAGACGAGATGGACCAGATCATACTGAGTTTGGTACACATTGGGGGACCACTTACAGGGGAGAATATCATCAGCCTTCTTGAAGGCAAATGGAGTTATGGCAAACTGGTGCGCAGGGTCTCCAACCTGCAGGAACGCATGATTTTGCTCAATGACGGTGGCTCCTTGATCTTCAACCCTCTGTTTGAGGAGAGGATACGCCTCCTATGCTCCCTCAAGCCTCTACTGGGAGAAGGGCCAGATGTACTCCAAAATGGGGCATACTGCTCAACGGAGTTTGTCCGTGCCTACCTGAACGTGTTGGACAGGGAACAGAGGCTCGCCTATAAGGACGAGTATAGCTCCCTCTTCCCTTCCTACAGCCCTGAACAGCTGAAGTTGCTCTTTTCCCTCCTAGGGGAGACCTTGGGCAGGCAATGCGTCATAACAGCCGAGAAGCGGGTATCGGTCAACTTCGAAAAAGCCCAACAATTGCTCGCCCTCAGTGACCGCCAGTTGCTGTGCCTGCTCATTGCAGAACCCTACCCCTTGGAAAAAGAACGAATGCAGGCATTGCTTTTTTCAAACGAACTCATGGCCTTGTTGGATAAGGTCGGATCATGCGATACAGCATCACTTACACTTTTGCTCAGGCTCCTCTCCCTAAAGACCGGCCTTACCTACGACTCATCCTTGCTTGACACTCTGAGTACCTTAGGTGTGCTCAGCCTGAATGATCTATGGCATGCTAACCACATAGAAGAGGATGCGCTCAGATCGACACTGGTCATCGATTCGGACAACACCATAAGCTATAGCGGTAGCTGCCCAGGGTCAGACATCCTCTATCGTTTCTCAGAACTGACCGTCCTAGACCGGCAGACCAGTTACCAGGTCACCCCTCAGAGCTTCACCCGAGGCCTGGACAGCAACCTCACGTGGACGGTGATCCATACCTATCTGGAAAACAACAGCTACCCCCTGATGAGCGCATCCCTGCTGAAAATGCTTGCCATCACATATGAGCGCTATCAGCAGATAACCATCTATGATGGGATCGTACTGGTCACAGAAGATCGGGTCACAAGGTTGCTCACCCAGCTTGAGAGCATGCAAGACCACATTGTGGCTATCATCAATGAGAACACTTTCCTTATGAAACGGTCGACCGAGATGACATGGCGCAACATCCTGGTACAAAGTGGTGTTCTGGTTCCTGCCAAACGGACAGGAGAACGCCTGGAAGTAACTGCAGAGGCCGACAATCCTTTTTTTGAAAAGCTCGTACAGGTGAGCAAGCTTCCACCGGTGCCAATAGATATACCCTGCATGCTAGACAGAGAACCTGCAATGCTTGACCAAACCCTGCATCTGGCGATTGAGACGATGAAGCTTACCAAGGCTGAACGCTCTGACCTAGAACAGCGTTTCAAAGCGAAGATGATCCTTGTAGAGGATCAAATCGTTGCCCAAGTTGTAAATGGGGTTATCGAAGCCGGTGGGTTCGACTATCAGGGGAAGGTCGGGCTTTGCCGAAACGCCGTTGGCAAGCATAACATAGCCCTTCAGCTTATGCTCCCAGAGCAAGAACTGATCGTCCAAGCCCTGGAAGTCGCCTATACAGCACAGAAGGAAGCACTGCTTAAAGCCGCAGTGATGCCTGACATGGAGGTGAAGATCATCCCGGTAAGCAAGATATTCCTGGTGAGGCAGCTTCGCTACCACCTTGTTTAGATATCCGGCTGTATCCAGTGAGGGTAGTGGTATCCGCTGAACGCCTCAAACTGAAGCTTGCCCTGCTCCAGTAACATCTCAGACCCTGCTATGACGCGGCATCCAGCTTGTGTGGCCCTCTTGAAGAAGGGGGTCTCCTTTGGCTGGTATACCAACTCATAGACGATTTCAGATCCGGTGAAGGCAAAGCTAGGGACAGGATCCTCATCGGGGGAGGGCTCCATCCCCACACTGGTTGTCTGTACGACCAAGTCTACACAATTGCTGTATAGGTTGCAATTTTCCAAGGTATCGTAGTTGCTCATAGTCTCATCCGCCAGATGACGGGCCTTTTCCAGACTCCGGTTCAGGATTGTCACCTTGACGCCATGATTGTGCAAAGCCCAGACCACTGCCCTGCTTGCACCACCGGCTCCTATGACAAGTGCTGTGTGTATGAGTTCATGGGAAATTTCCTGTGCAATGGGAGCAAGAAATCCATAGTAGTCGGTATTGGTACCTTTCCACATGTTCTGAATCCTGGTCACAGTATTGCATGCCCCTATCTGCTTTACTTCACGCGTTATCCTGCCAAGATAGGGTTGTACATTTCTCTTGTGGGGTACAGTCACCGAGAAACCGTGAATCTGCAGCATCTCTGCAAGTTTGAAGAAGGCACGTACAGAATCAACAAGGAATGGCACATAGATCGCATTATAGTGTATTGCCTCAAATCCCGGGTTATGAATCTTGGGCGAGGCTGTATGATAGACAGGGTTGCCTATGATACCGAACACGTGGGTCTTCTCATCCACCTTGTCAGCGCGGTAGAGCTCACTCATCACCCTTGCAGAGAGATGACCTAAAGTTGTTTCAGTATCGGAGCAAAAGGTGAGCATCGAGCCACACTTCTTGTAGAGCAGGCGTGTACAGATGCCGAATTCCCCCATCCCGATAATTATCTTATCCTGAATTGCAGAGAGCTCTGATTGCACCCTAAAAAGAGAGATGATGTCTATCATGCTCTTGGGGGTGACAGCCACCTTGGGTATGTCGCCTTTGGAGGCAAGCCTGGAAATCCTACCGTAGATCTCAGCAGGGACACAGGTGAAATCGTGCAATGACCTGATGATCCTGACACCACGATCTCTGAGCGATCGCTCAAGGTCGACTTTCTGTTCAAACAAAGGGTCCTTGAACTTGAGGTCGCTCTTCTTCACATCCTCTTCGATGTCAACATAGGCAAAGTCGCCTTTTGCTGTCTCATAGAGAATCTGCAGCCGCTCCTTTTCACTGAGAGTGCACGCACCCCCATCACTTTTGCGACGGAATGTCAGGATTATGGGCAATTTCACCGTTGAGGGAAAGGACGAGGCAATCTTCTGTTCATCCGCATTGAGATGGTCAAGACGGAGTTCGGCGAGGGAAATCCACGCTCTGTTTTGTTCCACCAGGTTCCGGTTCTCCTCAAGGGTAGAGCCGGTAAGGGTAAGGCATAGCACTGTAAACCTCCTGGAGTTGGGTGGATTGTCCTTGAACACATGCTTGTGTTAAGGTAATCATAACGTCAAATAACGGGCTTTTCAACACCCGTCTACATAAAGGGGCAGTATAGTGGCAACGTTGCAGGTTCAAAGCATGCACCTTGCATTTGCAGACAGGGATATTCTTGACGATGTGTCGTTTATCCTGACAGAAAAAAGCCGTAGCGCACTGGCCGGAGGAAACGGAAGCGGCAAATCCACGTTGCTTAAGGTTCTCAGTGGCCAGATGGCTGCGGACAGCATGAATCTGAGCAAGACCCGGGACCTTCGAATCTCCTACCTTCCCCAAAGTGACATCCTCTTTGAAGAGGGAAGCGTATACTCAGAAGTGGAGCGCGGCTACCAACGCTTTGATAAGATGCTTGCTGAAAAAACCCATCTGGAACAGGAGCTTGCCCTCTCTTCCGAGGAGGGGAACACCTATCCCCTTCTGGTGCGCCTTTCTGAGATCCAAGACGGATTACTGGAAGAGGGGTACTTTTCTCGCAAGGAGAAGATCGAGCAGGTACTCTCAGGGTTGGGCTTCTTAGCATCTGACTTCGACCGCCAGTGCCTGGAGTTTTCCGGAGGGTGGCAGATGCGTATAGCCCTTGCCAAGGTGTTGGTTGAACAACCGACGATCATGTTGCTCGATGAGCCGACCAACTATCTCGATATTGAAGCCAGGTACTGGCTGAAGAACTATCTGAAGGTTTACCCAGGTGGTATCATGATCGTTTCCCATGACCAGGCTTTCCTGGATGATAGTGTCAACGAGGTCTTCGAACTCTTCAGTGGCAAGCTCACCCACTACAGCGGAAACTACAGCAAGTATCTCGAGCAGAGGGAGCTTGAGATTGCACAGCTTGAATCTGCATACAGGCAGCAGCAGGAAAAGCTGGAGAAGACAGGGCAGTTCATCGATAAGTTTCGCTACAAGGCCACTAAGAGCAAGCAGGTACAGAGCAGGATCAAGCAGATAGAGAAGATGGAGATAGTGCAAGTCCCTTCCCATCTGAAACAGCTCTCCTTCACCTTCCCACCAGCCCCCCATAGCGGAACTGATGTCCTCATGGTAGAGAACCTGAAGAAGCAATATGACAATCAGGTAGTGTTTGATGACTTCTCCTTTCAGGTCAACCGCGGAGAAAGGCTTGCAGTGACCGGCAAGAACGGCTCGGGCAAAAGTACTCTGCTGAGAATGCTTTGTGGGGAAGACTCAAGCTATGAGGGAACAATACGCCAAGGCAGCGGAGTCAGCATAGGCTATTTTGCCCAGGACACAGAAAAGACACTCGACCCAAGTCTGACAGTCCTTGAGGAGGTCAGTAGCGTAGCCGCAACCGCTGACATACCGAAACTGCGTACCTATCTCGGCTCCTTTCTCTTCAGCGGTGACGATGTTTTCAAGAGTGTCTGTGTACTCAGCGGGGGGGAGCGAAGCCGCCTTGCGCTCCTGAAGATCCTGCTGCATCCGGTGAACCTGCTCATCTTGGACGAACCGACCAACCATCTGGACATCAATGCGAAGCAAATGTTGCTCAAGGCCCTTGAGCACTATGACGGGACCATGGTCTTTGTCAGCCATGATGCGCACTTCATCGAGCATATAGCAACTAGGATCCTCTACCTTACCGATACGGATCCCCCAGAATTCTTTGATGGCGACTACTCCTACTTCTCCTACAAGCTCGAAGAGAAGGAAAAGGTGGAGGTAGAGAACCAGAACAGGAACAGGGGACACAATGGTGATGACCTTCAGGCTTCGGTCCTTTCCTATAAGGAAGCGAACCGGCAGAAAAACCGTCTGGCCACCTTGAGACGGCAAAGTGAGGAGCTTCTCAAGAAGCACGAGAGGCTGGAAGCAAAACTCAGCGCCCTTGATCACAGCATGGCCTTGGAAGAGAATTACAGCGATGATGCTAAGATAAGGGCCCTGGTCGGGCAAAAGACTGAACTTGAGAATGAACTGGAAGCGAGTGAGGAGTCCTGGCTCCATCTCAACGAAGAGGCAGAGAGCATGGAGGCTTCACTTGGCTAGCCTGAATGAATTCTTTACGAGCGTGGTACTGGCTTCCCAGTCAGCGGCACGTAAAAAACTATTGGAAGACCTGGGTATCCAGGTAACAACAGAACCTACCCATTGTGACGAGAGTCACCAGGAAACTGATCCTGCTAAGGCTGTCCACCTATTGGCAAAACGCAAGCTATAGGAATATATGAGAGTGCACAGAGAGTATGAGGGAGTTGTCATCGCATGCGATACCCTAGTCTCCTGTGACAACTTGCTCATCGGCAAGCCTGATAACCGTGAGGAGGCCAAGACACACCTACGCATGTTCAGTGACAAGGGTCAGGTTGTGCACTCCGGGTGGGCAATGTGGTTCAACAACACTATGTATGATGGCTTTGATGAGGCTCACGTCTTCTTCAAGCCTTTGGATGAAAAGGCCATTGAGGAGTATCTCGACCTTGGCGAATGGAAGGGTGCTGCCGGCTCCTACAGGATCCAGGAGAAGGGGAAAGAGCTCATCCAGCGTGTAGAAGGTGATATTGCAACGGTTATAGGCTTGCCACTTTTACAGATTTCTGAAATACTGTCATCCGACTGTGCCCGTTAGTGATGGTGCAGAATATCCGCCCTTGCGGGGGTGAGTAATAGATGAAGGGTGACGCACGAGTTCTTGTACGTAGTACAGCTGTGTCGTCAGACAGGAGGATTATGTCCGTAGTAACCATGAAAAGCCTGCTAGAATCAGGCGTGCATTTCGGTCATCAGACCAAAAGATGGAATCCAAAGATGGCTCGTTTTATTTTCAGCCAGAGAAATGGAATCCATATCATTGACTTGCAGAAAACTTCTGCTTGTATCGTCGAAGCATATGATGCAGTGCGTGCCATTGTTAAACAGGGCAAGACTGTTCTGTTCGTCGGCACCAAGAAGCAGGCTCAGCAGGCTATTGAAGCCGAGGCTAAGCGTTGTGGAATGCCCTATATCAACAACCGTTGGCTCGGCGGTATGCTGACTAACTTCTCTACCATCAAGAAATCCATCTCCACCCTCAAGAAAATTGAGAAGATGGAAAATGATGGCACCTTTGAATCCCTCACCAAGAAAGAGGTCTCCTTACTCACCAAGCAGAAGATCAAACTTGAGAAGAACCTCGGTGGCATCAAGGACATGAAGGACCTCCCCGGAGCAATCTTCATCATTGACACCAAGAAGGAAGCAATTGCTGTCACAGAGGCCAAGCGCCTTGGTATCCCGGTAATTGCAGTCGTAGACACAAACTGTGACCCCACCGACATCACCTACCCCATTCCTGGGAACGATGACGCTATCCGCGCCATCAGCCTCTTTGTCGAGATCATTGCCAATGCAGTAATAGATGCTGACAACGAAGCCGGCATCCAGATCATCGAGACTCTCGGAAATGAAGAAGAGACTGTCGAAGAGGTAGCGGTAGAGGAAGTTGAGGAAGAAGTTGTCTTCTCCACTGAAGAGGGTGCTGAATTCTCCAAGTTTGAAGAGGAGAAAGTTAAGGTTGTCGAGACCGTTGTAGAGGAAGAGGTCGCTGACGACAAGAGTGCAATCACCGTCGACGAAGAGACCCTCTACGAGGATTAAGGAGCAAAGCATGGCTATAACAGCTGAAGATGTAAAAAAATTGCGTGACGCCACTGGCGCAGGCATGATGGATTGTAAGAAGGCGCTGATGAAATCCGATGGCGATTTCGATGCTGCCAACAAGTTCCTCAAGGAGATGGGTCTAGCCGCCATCGCCAAGAGACAGGATAGGGCGACCAACAACGGTCGCGTCTTTGTGAGAGTGACCGATGACAAGGCTGTCATCGTCCATATTTCCTGTGAGACCGACTTTGTTGCCGGTAATGCTCAGTTTGCTGAACTTGGGGAGAATATTTGCACAGTGATAGTCGAAAAAGGCTACACTGAGATCAACGATGAGCTGAATGGCATGGTCAATGCCCTGATCACTCTCATCAAGGAGAACATGGCCCTCAAACAAGTCATTGTCATCCCCCTTGGTGAGAATGAATTTGCCTCCAGCTACGTCCATGGCGAAGGATCCCTCGGTGTTGTTGTAACATTCAAGACTGATAATGCATCTCTCGCCAATGATGAGGTGGTCAAGGAATTTGCAAACGACTGTGCCCTACACGTCGCTGCTTTCACTCCTTCCTACTTCACCACCTCTTCGGTCGACCCTGCCTATGTTGCAGATCAGACTGAAATCTTTACCGCCCAGGCAGCACTGCTAGACAAGCCGGCAAAGGTTGTTGAGGGGATCGTCAAAGGCAAGCTCAGCAAGCACCTTGCAGAAATTTGTTTCCTCCAGCAGAAATTCGTCAAGGATGACTCTGTCTCTGTGGAACAGAAAGCTAAGGAAGTCAGCAAGGCTGTCGGTGGAAAAATTGAAATCTCAAACTTCGCCTATATCCTTGCAGGTTCTGCTTCCTGCGAAGCCTAACGTTCATCGATTCATTCCAACCGCTCACAGCTGTGAGCGGTTGTCCCATTGGAGATTTGTATGCTACAGGTATTAGAAACTTGCGAAAGCAAAATGCAAAAAAGTCTTGAAAGTCTTGAGAAGGACTTTTCCTCATTGAGAACCGGACGTGCTTCCGTTTCCCTCTTAGATAAGATTCGTGTCGAATACTACGGTAACGAGACTCCTATCAACCAAGTTGCAACCATCAGTGTCCCTGAAGCCAGAATGATTGTCATCCAGCCGTGGGACAAGAGTGTACTCTCCTCCATCGAGAAGGCGATTCTGAAGAGCGACCTCGGTCTCCCCCCAAACAATGACGGAAAACTGATTCGCCTCAACTTTCCCCCTTTGAATGAGGAGAGAAGAAGGAACTTG
>DMAO01000346.1:450-4453 GCA_003446545.1 Sphaerochaeta sp. | reverse complement strand
GATTTAATGCCTTAAACCGTATGTGACAGATTTTTTCTCTATCACCTCCACAATCATAATACTTACAAAGAGAGGTCCCTGTAACTAGATAATAGTGGGAGTCAGGGTTAATGATATCATTTGTTTCACCTAGGAATAAAAAATATCTATCTTTAAAGATGCCATCATTTTGTTATTCATATTTTGGCCATAAAAACAGCAAACCTGGGGTAAGTTCAGCAGAGATCACGAGTAATTAGGCCTGATAATCGTCATCTGTTCAAAAAATATCGAACAGCAACTTCTTCAACAGGGGTTCTGTCAAGCGCTTTTTTGGAAAGAATACCTGGAAAGGTTTCGAGAGGGTTGATAGGGACTCTTTTTTTATTCTCTCTATTTTCCCAAGCCTTCTGCCAAGCTAAGATTTCTTTATGCGTTACATTACAGATTACTCCTGTAGTGATGTATTTTTCTGCATGCTTTTCAACAATTTTTTCAATTAGTTCAATTTCATAATCTGAAAAATACTCTAAATCGGGCTCTCCTGTAGGTTCGTAAATTATCCTATTCTCATCCTTTTTTAAAAGGATCTTATCCTTGAAGGGTTGGGTTTTTAGGTACTCTTCTTTATTGTCATACAGTTGTTTTGGTACTGGCCCATTTTTCAATGCAAGATAATCAAAATTAAATACTGGTCGGCCACACTCTTTTATCGCAGCGAAATCTATCAAAGCTGTATATTTGTAAATATATGTTTGAAAGGCAGGTTTTTGGGTCAAGGATTTATGGATAAGGGCGATATACGCAAGTGCATTTATCTTTCTCTCCTCCTCATATACCACAGCATACTCCTTTTTGTGATATAGAGAATTTCGATGCATATCCTCTATAAATGGAATAGTACTTACACATAGGGAAGTCAATATTTTAGCGTTCATACGGTAAACAGGTTCAAAAACAATCCTAACCCATCTGTACGTGGTATGGTAGATGCCTACACGTTCTCATTGCAAGCGTTGTTATTTTGCATTCATGTATTTTGAGTCTACTGGAAGTTGGATGCTGAAAAGTTTGGTAGGGGAAAGAGCTAGAAGAACAATTTGGAAGACCCAGATGCAATGGCGACACGAAAGGAAGACAAAGGATGTACCCAAGTGCACCAAGGCAGTGGTATTCACTCTGCAAATACATTCAGGGAAAGTACAGCCCTGCAGTCTTCTTCTTTGTAACGATATTCATGCCTATTGGATACATCGAGAAGCACTCTGACTTGCAGATTTGCTCCTGATGCGAGAGAATACACACAGCTTTCAAGATTGGTCTTGTGGCCTGCTATAAAGAACAGCCAACAGATAGAGTATGATCGGTTGAAGCAGGACTGCATAGGGGGGAAGATATGGCAATACCTAAGACACCAAAGGGGATAGGAAATCAAATTACCCGGATTCGCTCTACCCTTTCTGCCTTCAAGCGCGAATACGGTTTCATTGATGATGGGGCAGGGGATAGGTACTACCTGTTCAACCTCTACTTTCTGTTGGGGGATAATCGCCGTTCGTCAGAATACCTGCGTTGGTTCCAAGGCCAATTTCCCTCTGATTATGGCGAGCCATCAGCTTTACTCTGTTGGGCCCTAATCCTGCACAGGGGGGGAAAGGGAGGAGTTCATATGCTTGGGCGGACGATGCTATCTAACATCTATCTCATTCCTTACCTGCTGGGCGAGAAGACTGAACGGGTTGCCATGTGGCACTCTTCAAACTGGGGAGAATTTGACTACATCAAAGAGATCCCAGGGAGGGTGCTTGATGCCGTTACTGATGAAGACAAGGCTTGGATAAGGGAGAGTTACTATTCAGAATCCTTTCAGAAGGTGCTGAAGCGGCATATTGAGATAAACAAGGCCTTGGAAATCTTACATCCAGGTGAAGAGCGAAGTGCTTTGGTTAGAGAGTTATTCAGTCTCAAAGACAGTATCGAGTGATGGATACTGGAGTATAGGCTTCGTCGTTGTGTAGTTGCTGGATAAGGCTACCATTACTGTTCTTGTGGGGGGGATACGAGCATAGATTGAGTTTTTGGGTAATTCAAAAAAGTAGCATTCCTTGCTACCGAAAGTGAGATACAAGTCATGGTACAGGAATTATTCAAAGAAGAAGGAGGAAATTGAGAAACGATAAAAAAGAGGACTCTCAGGAAAACCCACGTGTACACATCTCCTAGTCAGAGACTACTTTTCCAAAGGGACAAGAAGGGCTTTTTCTGATGGCTTGAGCAGGCTGTAGAACGCATCTGTCGCCTTGATGACAAAGAGCCCGTTTTCCACTTCTTCGGATGTAGGTCGGGCCTTGACGGAGCAGATGCCTCGGGTAGCTAGTCTTTTCCTGGTGAAGGTGCTGAACTCCTTAATGAAAATGGTATCTTGATAAAAGTTCTTTTGAATTTCATAGGGAAAGAGCTTGAGCATCTCGATGGCATAGCTACGAACAGGCAGCCATCTATCCCCATTGTAGTAGAGGAGCCAGAAGAAGGCATTCATCAGGATCAAGTCGACATCCTCATCAAACTCGTCATGGAACAGGTTCTCCACAAATCCCAGTATCCCGTGTTCACGAATCTCATCGTCTGATGACCCGTTCGTTATCTTGGAGAATTGCTCAACGGGTTTCATCGTATGAAAGACTTCAAAAAGTGACGAATTTTCCAGGTCAGATCCAAAATAGGGCATTAGCTCCTTAGGAGGGAGGTGCCAGCCGGTCAGTTCAAACTTCTTGTCTTCAAGGGAGGGCTCGTACGATTGCCTCTCCCGTTCGATTCTTTCCATTTCAACCAACATCTTCTCCATAGCAGGTTCTACATCCTCCATCAAAAAGCCGGTACTCTCACAGAATGCCTTCGTATCGAAAGGAACCTTTGTTGCCCTTGCCACTGCAAGTGCCATACCTAATTGAACCGTCAGGGCAAACTGTAGGTAGTTCTTGTTTCTTCTGGCTCCCTTCTGTTTTTTAGGTGGTTTTGGTTTTTTTTCTGCCTGGGTGTTGGATTTTTCGTTTTGCATGGGTACCTCTGGTTTATTCGTATCGGTGTATGTCATATGTGGCGGAGGGTATCTTTGAACTTCTCCCAAGGGAGGGTTACAGGTAACCTGATGATAAGTAAAAAGAGTATGCCAGGAATTGATATTACAGGTTGCTGTGGCAGTACGAGCTCTGGGTAGGCGCGCTGTAGCAACGTAGCATACAACGTATGGCAAGGATCTGAGTTGGTCATGAAGCCCATCTCACCACTGGCGTTGTCTCTGGCGAGCATCCCTGCCATGAGGGGGGGGCAAGGTCAAACAACTCTTGGTAGGGAAGATCATCCAAACCTTCACCCAGTTCATTTAGGTCGTACCTATCCTGGGCACCTAAGGGGATTGAGTCCCAAATCCCCTCAAGGCGAGAGATGTCAAACTCCTCTAAGGTGAATGGTTGCCATGTGGTCTTAAGTTCATACTCGCCACGCATTGAGGGTGGTAGTAGACTTATTTCATCCAAGCTGAAGAAGACGGCATAGTGTTCATTGATGATGTCATTCAGACTTGTCTCATCATCGGATGCATTTCCGGTGAACCCTCTATCAGCAAATAGGGAGCAGTAGAAAATCAGGTCAGACTTACTGAGTGTGTATTGCCTGAGTAGGGCGATGTTACAAAGAAACTCACCATCATGCCACATCAGTGAAAGGTAGTTTTTGCATATGGATCCATACATTTTTATCCTTTCATACAAGGCTGGGGAGTGTATGAGATGGGTCTCACCACTAAAGAGGTCCTCGATGGTGACAAAATCATCCCCATGAACTTCCTTGATGGTAAAGAAGCACCAGAAGGCAGGTCTTTCAAGGAGTTTTGCAAGTACCTGCTTTTCCCTGGTAACCATGAACCTTTCCTGTGTGGTCTTGACGCGATTGAGCATTTTTTTGTCAGTAAGAATTTTCCCAAGCAAAAAGTTCAATCTTGTATAGCTGATATACTCCAGTGGAT
>DMAO01000346.1:0-299 GCA_003446545.1 Sphaerochaeta sp. | reverse complement strand
AAAAGGGAAGAGTTCAATGGGACGAAAAAACCGACAATTCTACAGAGGGTATTGCTAAGGGGATCTAGCAGGGAGGATGAGTGAATGGGAACAAAGGTTTGATCGGCTCAAATAGGAACAAGCTCCCCCCGTATGACAGGTCCCTGTCTTGTGAGCAGCCATGATATGGCTTTGTTCAGCTTGACAATTTTGTGTTCCTTCATCCTTCACGCTTGTTTGCTGAGTTTGCGGGTGCTTTTGCTACGACACACATTTTGTAGTCTCAGCCAGCATCCTTCGCCGTACCGTTACGGTATTGG
>DMAO01000176.1 GCA_003446545.1 Sphaerochaeta sp. | reverse complement strand
CTATAATCACCGGTATAGAACCGAACAGAAGATGGAGCAGTCGATTAAGGAAGAGCAGATTGCTTTTATCCAGCCAATAGGCAAGATACTTCTGCTTGAGAAGGTCTTTATACAGAGCAAGCTCAGATTGCATCTGAAGCGGGTGTTTACAGAGGATGAAGTGGCAATAATCAAGGATTTGATATTTTACCTCATCTGTGAAGACAACCAATTGTCAAAAGCCAATCTCTGGCTTATGCACACCTATGCCGACAAGCGTCCTCTGAGCCTTAAGACTATCAAAGACCTGCTCAAGACCCTGAACAAAGGCAGACAGAACCAATTTTTCGAAGAATGGGCAAAGCCTAGCGCTACAACAGCCCATCTTCTGTACGATTTGGCAAGCGCTGCTTCATACAAGGGCCACAACTCTTACCTCTACTATGGGCATAACAGGGATACGGAAGCTCTTGAGCAGAATAACATCGTCCTTGTCGTTGACAAGAACAGCACAAGACCCCGCAACTACACAGTACTTGGGGGAAACATGCGAGACCTACCCACACTGAACATACTTCCCTTTCGTATGGGCATCCCCTCCCTGGAGACCACTACCCTGGTACTCAACAGAACCTTCTATTCTAGACAACGCATACGAACCCTAATGCAAAAAGGACAAAAGTTTCTCATACGTGTCCCTTCGCAAAAAAAATGGCTTACAAAGATCATAAACGAACACAAGGAGGAAATTCTACAAGGGCCAACCTTTACAATATTAGGGGACACTACCCTTCAGGCGATTACCGTCGCTGAAGAAGGAGATGGTCTTATCCATATCTACTATGAGGCTTCTTGGAGGGAGGAGCAAAAGAGAAACCTCTCCAATATATTGTTTGCCTGTAAAAACGAGCTGCTTGAAAACAACCTTGTCGATGAGCATGAAAGGCTCTACAACGAATATTTTGAGGTGAAGTACTCCCAGAAAGGATACCGGAGAGTCCTGTTTCGCAATGATCCACAAACTGTATTTGAACAATCAAATGCTGGGTATTGGGCTATCCTGACCAACAGCGAGAAAGATCCCGAACAGGCCTTGCATACCTACCTAACCCGTAATCATCTGGAGGCAGAGTGGGACAATATGAAGAATGAGGAGGACTGCAGGCTTCTGGAAGTCCATGACCCCTATATATTTTCAGGACGTGCTTTCCTGCAGTTCCTTTCACTTGTCATGTCTTCCTATATGGACAAGGTCCTCAAGGAACATAGTACTACTGGTGGATACAAGGAGGCCCTGTCCACTATGGATAGCTATACAAGGGTACGCTATGAAAACCTGATGCATGAGACTTACACCAAGCCGACAGAACGACAGATAGAAATAGCCAAGCTTTTCAAGGTGAGGCTGAAGGATTGATTTCAGAGGGTCAAGAAATTTTCAAAAGGGGTATCAGTTTCGATGATATACCTGAAGCCCTTTTCGCTTGCTCCCTTAAATATCAGTTCGTTACAGCTATGATGGAGAAAACTAATCTGGACATCCACCTCTCTTGCAAGATTAGAAACCCCCCTACAGGACTCTTTGATAGTCTGGCTCATCATCGGAAAGAGTTTCCAGTTATTTCCTCCAAGGATAATCTGGTTTGGATTTAGTATATCAAAGAGTTCTGCCAACAGCACACCAATCTTTTCAGCAGTAAGGTGTATCCTCTCTAAAACAACCTTATCAACGGACGATTGTTCTATCAGATGCTCACAATATGCTTGGGAACCCAAAGAACGCAACAATGCGGTTTCCCCCAGGTCCCGAGCAATGGAGGCAAGGGGGGCTACAGTACGTAGACAGCCCACTTGACCACATTTGTCACATACTGTATCCACTCCAGAAACCTGCAGATGACCAAGCTCCCCTGCAAAGCCATTTGCGCCACGATATAGTTTCCCATCAATGATGATGCCAAGCCCTATGCCCTGGGTAAAGAAGACAAACAGTAGGTGATTATTGTTAGAGTTACAGGGTTCGTTCTGGGAGTATGCTACGAGATTCGCGTCATTCTCTATTAGAATCGGAATGGAGGGAAAATGTTCCCTAAGATGCATTGCAAGATTGACCCGTTCAAGAATCGGGTTTGAAGACTGTAAGATCATCTTTGTTTGTTGATTATATACAGCAGAGACGCAAACAAGCAGACAGAGCACTTTCCCATGCATTCCTTGTTTAAGTTGAACGTACCCCTCGTCAATTATGCTAAGAAGATCCTCCAAGGTGCCATCCTTAGGGAAATCCACCCTATAGTTTCTCACAACTTCCTTAGAAAGATTGACCAATCCGATGGTGAGGAACTCAGTGTGATGCAGGTCAACCACCAAAAAATATCCATAGTTGGAGGAAAGAGAGAACATCGCCGCCTTTCTCCCTCCCGTCGATATGCTTTACTCTTCAAGGGTGATGAGCTCAAGGGTAAGAAGCTGGTTGCATATGGATGAGACAGAGGCAAACGTAAGGTCTGTTTCTTGCGCAAGAGCCCTTTTTGTCAGCGAACCACGGTCTCGGAGTGCCAAATAAACCTTAAGCATATTTGCAGAACGGACATCTCTGGTTGTTACGACAGACTTACGCA
>DMAO01000032.1 GCA_003446545.1 Sphaerochaeta sp. | reverse complement strand
TCTCCTTTTGAGCTTCTGTACACCAAGGCCGAACAGGATACCCACAAGTACAAATACAATGGGTGACAACTGCAAGAAAAGGGTCCCAAGGACAGTAGCCAGACAGAGCAACAATGTAGGGAGATCGACAATGCTCTTCTTATAGAGAGTAATGACTGACTGGGCGATAAGGGCACACACAGCAACACGAATTCCTCCGAATGCACGCTGAAGCAGAACGCTCTCCTCAAATTTTGTCAAGATTGAAGCCAGCAACGTTATGAGCACCAAAGAAGGGGTGACCTCTCCAAGGGTAGAGACGATGCTGCCCCAAATGCCTCGCTTCCTGTATCCTATCATGGAAGCTGTGTTTATCGCGATGATACCAGGGGTAACCTGCCCTATGGCATAGATATCAAGGAGCTCCTCTTCTGTGACCCATTTGTACTTGCCTATAACCTCACGCTGCAACATGGGAAGCATCGCAAGCCCCCCACCAAAAGTAAGGCCTCCAATTTTCAGGAAAGAGAAATAGAGTTGCCAAAGAGTCGGTTTTTTCATAGCAATCATCACCTTACAAGAACTTTTCCATCTCTAGGCGCACCATAGCATCGCAACGCTCATTGCCCTCAATTCCAGCATGGCCCTTGACCCATTTCCATTCGACGGGAAGCTTACTGTCCAGTTCATCGAGGGCAATCCAAAGTTCCTTGTTCTTTACAGGAGCCTTGGAAGCTGTTCTCCAGCCATTGCGTTTCCAGTTCTTGATCCATTGGGTTATCCCGTTCCTTACATACTGGCTATCAGTATTGATGACAATCGTATCCGGTTGGTAAGGGGCACAGGCTTTCAAGGCCTCTATGACCGCTGTAAGCTCCATCCTGTTATTGGTTGTAGCAGGGNNCGCTAGACTCTTTCTCAAAGATACCGTCTGCCCTAAAGGTAAAAGCCCAGCCTCCCGGCCCTGGGTTGCCACTGCAACCTCCATCTGAAAAAATCTCTATATGGTTGTACTTCATACGAGCGATAGTACCGTAGGTACATTCCTAGGTCAACCGGAATGACTTGACAGTGGCCCTCTATCAAACGTACGATGAATCGAATCTGAGCCAAGGGAAAGGGGTACAAGCCCCTGCGGTCCCGCCACTGTAATGGCTGGGAACCTGCATTATGACACTGCCACAAGCGGGAAGTCGCAGGTTCCGAGGAAGCCTAAGCCAGGAGACCTGACTCGGACGGTTTTACGTAAAGCTTGCGGAGTACAAGCTTGGGTATCTTGCATGCCCAATATTCCAAAGGGGCATATGTCTATGATAAAAAGATCCAGATCATTTGTATTGGTTTTACTGGTGAGTATGGCAATGGCCACTGCTCTTCACGCCCAGCCGCTGCTTGAAAAGAAGCCGCAGGAAACTGAAAGGCTTTCAATTGTAAGTCTTGCCCCCAATGCAACGGAAACCTTGTTTGCCTTGGGTGTCGGTGACCTACTGGTAGGAAGGACCGATTACTGTACCTATCCTGAAGAGGCCCTAGAGCTGCCCAGCATCGGGACCCTCTACAACCCTTCCTTGGAAAAACTCGTATCATTGCAGCCAGACCTTGCCATTTCCACTGCCTTTGTCAGTGATGAACTGTTGCAGGCTCTTGAAAATGCCGGTATTGAGGTGATGGCCTTGGACCTACAGGAGACTTTTGCAGGGACCTACACCCTGATACGGGAGATTGCACAAAGGGTAGATCGTGTCAAAGAAGGGGAACTGATAATCCTCACGATGCAAAACCAGGTCAAGGATATTGTAGGAAAAGCCAGAACAATGGACAACAAAAGGGTCTATATCATGATTGATTTTGGATCCTTCGACGGCACAGCCACAGGCGATACCTACATCAGCGAGATGTTGGGTATGGTCGGAGCCATTAACATCGCATCCGACGCAACTCGGTGGACGTATAGCAAAGAGCTCCTGGTTGCAAACGACCCAGACCTCATTGTCCTGACAAAGCGTTGGGGACAATCTGAGGAAGAGACACTTCAGGAGTTTGTCACTACAAAACCTTATAGCGACCTCAGGGCGACCAAGGAAGGGAACCTGGTATTTGTCGACTCTGATATGGTAAGTAGGCAGGGCCCTCGCAGTGCCGAAGCCCTGGAACTGTTGGCCCAGGCTGTTCATGGAGAGCAGTGGTTATGAACAGACGCCTGGAGTCGGCCCTTGTGCTGGTGACTCTGCTTCTTGGAATGGTCTCCCTTACACTCGGGCCGGCCGGATTTTCTTTCTCTGATACCCTGCTCGCCCTTACAGGGAGGTCTGACAATGCATCTCAGCAGTACATTATCTTCCAACTTAGGCTTCCTCGTGTCCTTACTGCCATCTTTTGTGGTGCGATACTAGGGGGAGCCGGAGCGGTCTTTCAGGCAGTGCTGCGCAACCCCATGGCAGACCCCTTTGTTCTGGGAGTCTCTGCCGGGGCTTCCTTTGGCGTCGCCCTTTCCATAACACTAGGCTACGCTGTTTTCCTCGGACTGCCCTTCTCAGCCCTTCTTGGGGCCCTTGCAACTACCGTACTCATCTTTCTTGTAGGGTCAAGAAACAAGGTGAGCCAGACCACCTTGCTGCTTACAGGGGTTGCAGCCAACTATATCCTCTCAGCTGGAATGACACTGCTGATGTTCCTCAACCACGAGCAATATGACCGCATTCTCTTTTGGACTCTGGGAAGCTTCACTTCCAGTACCTGGAACCAGGTATTCCTCATGTTCGTGTGTGTCCTGCTGTTCATTGTTCCCACACGCCTCAGTCATAGGGAGATGGACATGTTGCTTCTTGATGAGGGATCGGCTTTGGCATCAGGGCTTCCCCTACAGAAAATTCGGATACTACTGCTGTTGCTTGCTACATTCGCTGTTGCAACCTGTGTCTCCTTCTTCGGAGTGATAGGCTTCATCGGCCTTATGGCCCCCCATATGGCTCGCCTGCTACTTGGTCCCAAGCACAGTAAGATGTTGGGCAGCACCTGCCTCTTCGGATCCTTACTGCTGTTAGGAAGCGATACATTGGCACGATTGCTCCTGCCTACAGGTGAGATGCCAGTAGGGGTCATAACCAGCCTCCTAGGGGCTCCCTTGTTTATCTGGATGCTTCGTAAAGGACGGTACGCCTATGTATAGCCTGGAAACCAGAGGCCTAACAGGGGGGTATGACAAGCAGGAAGTCTTTACCAACCTTGACCTTGCTATTCCTGAAGGGAAGTTCATCGCCCTTACCGGTCCCAATGGAAGTGGGAAAAGTACCTTGCTCAAATTCTTTTACAAGGAACTCATTCCATCTTTAGGGACAGTGCATATCGGTGGGAGTGACGTCTCCTCCCTCAAGCAAAAAGAAATCGCAAAAAAATTAGGTTTTGTTCCCCAAAACGGAAAGATTGACTACGACTTCTCGGTTTTGGAAGCGGTTTCGATGGGTCGCTATGCCTATGGCGGCCATGATGAGGAAGGTTCTGTTGAGCAGGCAATGCGTGATTGCGATATCTTGCATCTTTCTAATAAGAGAGTTACCGAGCTGTCGGGGGGGGAGATGCAACGTGTGCTGCTCGCCCGTTCATTATGCCAGAGAGGAAAGGTGCTGTTACTTGACGAGCCGGTTAACCACTTGGATGTCAAACACCAAAGGACCATGATGAATTTGCTGCAACGCCTGGTCGAGAAAGAAATGAGTGTCATCTGTGTGTTGCACGACCTCTTGCTGGTACAGGTCTACAGCGAAGAGACAATTCTCCTTACCCAGGGCCGTGTGTATGCTAATGGTCCGACCCAAGAAGTAATTTGTCATGAGAACCTCAAGGCAGTCTATAATATTAATGCACACAAGATATTTGATCCGTCATTAGGCCGTGACCTTTGGATGCCAACCTGGTGTTGACCAGAGTTTACACTGTTTGTACACTTGAACCAGGAGTTATGGGTGAAAAAGATCAGCTATTGCCTTCACAGCATCTATAGAACTGTTGTCAAGGTGATCCTACAACTCAATTATGACTTTCAGACCTGGCAGGAAGGGATACTGCCACCCGGACCTAAAATTTTCTGTTCCAATCATTTCAGTAGCAGTGATGTGCACTTTGTAACCACCCTCATGAAGGACCCTCTGCACGTGGTCATCGGGCCGGGCTTTGGCATACCTGTCGTAGGGAATTTTCTAGGCTGGACCGAACAGATCAGGGCTCTCACCAAAGAAGACAGAAAACAGGTTGTCCAGAAGGCAGCCTCATACTTGGGACAAGGAGATTCTGTCTACATCTTCCCTGAAGGGGCTCTTAATACCCAAAGTCAGTTATCCCTCTTTCGCCCTGGTGTCGCAAGGATTTACCTAGAACATCCTGTACCTATTGTCCCGATAGGTCTGCTCGCTCCTAGAAGAAGAGTAAAGGATAAACGTTCAAAGACTGCAGGGAGAAGCATGACGGTGGTTTCAAGAAACTACTATGCGAATATCGGAAAGCCTATGGAGTTTCCCGAGGCGATAGAACTTGCCAAGACTGACCGGAAGGCTGCAGAGCAGATGATCTGCTCACTGTTGACTATCGAAGTTTCCCGTCTGATCGAAGAGATCAAGACAGACAAATTCTGGAGTTGAATATGGATGATTTGAACACATTGTTTTTAGAGTTCGAAAGGCAGGTAAGCGAGATAACAGCCCATGCCCAACAGGTGCATAAGCTTGACTTCACAGCCAAGCTGAGAAATGGCACATATTTCAACTTCTCCTACAATAGTGATACCTATAACAGGAAACTCAACAGTGAGGGGAAACACCCCTATACCCCGTCTTCAGTATTTAATGCTGTGGTAGATATACTTGGTGCAGTGGTGTCTCTGGTTATTCTGATATATCTTGCGATAACCATCAAGAACAGTGACTTGGGGTTTGTCAATGCCACTGTTCTTATCATCCTCTCATTCTGCCTGTTCACAGCCTGTTTCGTTATGACAGCTATCTACCACCTCTTTGACCGCTCAAGTGGTGCACGCTTTGTTTTCTCCAATGTTATGGAAGCTTTGAAAATACTCTCGTTGGGATTTGCCAACATTGCCCTGGCTATGGTGTCTTCAAGCGAGAGATCCTCCTTGGTACTGTTGCTCACTCTTCTTGTAGGTGCCACTGNNCACTGCAGCGCTTTTACTCTCCTTGGGTACTCAAGGAGGGGCTCGTGCATCCCTATCCTTCTGTATTCTACTGCCCTATCTTCCTCTTCTTGCCCAGAGTAGCCTGGCCGTGCTTACCACAGCAACACTCTTTGGTCTCTGGTCCTTGGTTGCTCTTGTTGCAAAAAGCAATCTTAGGATCAAGAGCAATACGACCTTCGGCCTTATCGGTGTAGTCTCCTTGGCGTTGAATTTTCTCACATTATTGGGATAATCGCTAAATATTGTTCGATGAAACACCTGCAAACTTCCCTAATCACAGCACATTTGACTTTCAAAACACCAGCAGAAAGCCTATACTCTTGAATAACGAGGAGGAATACGTATGAAAATGGCAATTTTAGGTGCTGGCAACATTGCAAGAAAGATGGCAGCAACCATAGCCGAAATGAAAGAAGTAGAAGCATACGCTGTCGCTTCCAGAGACCTTGAAAAAGCAAAGGAGTTTGCTCGTAAGTGGAATATCCAGAAAGCATATGGTTCCTACGAAGAGATGGTCAACGATCCAGATGTCGATTTGGTGTATGTGTGTACCCCACACTCCTTTCACTATGAGCACATGATGCTCTGCCTTGACCATGGCAAGCATGTCTTGTGTGAAAAATCCTTTACCATGAATGCCGAGCAGGCAAGAAAGGTTCTCGCATATGGCAAGAAGAAGAAACTTCTGGTTGCCGAAGCAATATGGACTCGCTATCTGCCTATGAGGCTTGTGCTGGACCAGATACTGGACCGTCGGGTTATCGGAGAACCTCATGCCCTAACAGCAAACCTTTGCTACCCGGTAAAAGGTGTAAGGCGTCTTGTTGATCCTGCTTTGGCAGGAGGGGCCCTGTTGGATGTGGGTGTATATCCCATTAACTTTGCCATGATGGTATTCGGCAACCAGATTGAGGAGATTACCTCCACCTGTATCAAGACAGACAGTGGGATGGATGAATCAAACAGCATGACCCTCACCTTTAAGGGGGGGAAGATGGCTGTCCTACACAGTTCCATGGTAAGCACCAGTGACCGTAGGGGTGCCATTTTTGGAAGTCGTGGCTTTATCGAATTTCTGAACATCAATAACTGTGAAGGGATTAATGTGTATGACAAGGATTACAACCTTGTGGAAACATATAAGCCTTTCAAGTACATCACCGGATTTGAACATCAGGTAGAAGCATGTAGAAAGGCTATTGAGGAAGGGGAGCTCGAATGCAAGCAAATGCCGCATAGCGAGATTATTCGTGTCATGGAAGTCATGGACACTTTGAGAAAACAATGGGGAATCAAATTCCCAACGGAGTAGGTATGGAACTTGACGAGAGATTGGCAATTGTGTCGGCACAAGAGGAATTGTTGAGATTTGAGACCTTCACCCATGAGGACGCATGGGAGTTGGGCAAGATATTCGTAGCAGAGGCTATGGATAAGGATCTGAAGATTGCTATCTCTATCAAGCTAATGAGCGGACTAACCTTATTTCAGTACTCTGCTGAAGGGTCAAATCTCAGCAATGAGAGTTGGATAGACCGCAAGTTCAGAACTGTCTTGAATTTTGAGATGAGCACGCTGCACTACGCATTGTGGCTAAAGCAGAAAGGATCCTCCCTTGAGGAGAGAGGCCTTGACCCGACCAAGTTTGTTGCTTGTGGAGGTGGCTTCCCCATCTATGTCGAAGGTGTTGGAACAGTGGGCGTCGCTATCGTATCGGGTCTGACTGATGTTCGGGACCATGAGACAATCGTAAAATGTATCAGCCGTTTCATTGGTGAGGATAATGTCCCCCACTACCCTGTAGACTGATACGAGCACATCCCAAACCAAACGAAACCCGAGGCCTAGGCTTCGGGTTTCCTCTTCTTTAGCATATCCATGTAGTATTTTTCTTCAACGGATGATCGTCCTACACCCACCTGATCAAGGACGAGAAGGAGCTTTTCTCTAGCCATTTCCACCTTAGATGGGTTTTCAAGGACAAACTCCATCTCTATGAACCAGCCTAGTCCAACAACTTCGACTAACTCCATAGTAAGCGGAGGCAGGTCAGGACAAACAGAATATGAGTAGACATACCCTCTCTTGGTCTTGGTGATGTATATTTCGTATCCCATGCTGAGGAAAAAATGGAGTGCAGATGCAGCCTGGTCAGAGCTGGTTTTGAACTCCACCTCCTCATTTACCTCAATGCCATCTGTAAGCCCCTTATTCTTATAGGTAAAAACCAAGGTGCCTTGCATTGATTCAAAGGAGTGGCCACTCTGTTCAAGCCTCATACGAAAGTGGGAATCCTCCCCCTTAGGGGAGAGGTAGGTATCTTGCTTGAGTTCGCACAGACAAGAAGAAATTCCCGTTAGAGCTTCAATGCGCTTCTTAAGCAAAGCATGGTCTGAAACATGGGCCTTCAACTCAACTTCCACACCCATACTAGTCCTTCCAAGGGAAAATCATGTTCCTGAGTGAACGGTGGCCTACACTCTCCTGTTCCTCATAGAGCAATTCATCCCAAGGCAGATGCTTCTTGTCAGCTTCGGGATTCTCTTCCAGATAATCATACTTGTACATCAGGAGCTTGGTGGCATCACTGGAGGCAAGCATCATGCCCGTGACCCCTGGGGCCAACCCTGCAAGGAAGAGAGAAAGGGCTAAGGTAATAATCTGATAGATAGCCTGAAAGAGGGAAAACCAAAGGTTATCAATGAGAATGATGAAGCTCTTTTTCAGGGTCTTCAAGGGAGTATCTCCACGCATCTGATAGAATAAAGGGAAGAAGTACATCAGTGCCATGCCCAAGCCTGCAAATACCCAAAAGAGCACTACTGAGAGCACGGTTCCCACAATGGTTCCATAACTAAGGTAGAAGGGAATAACTAAAAAAATGAGCGAGCTTTCCAAGAGCAAAAGTGCCCAAAAAAGCAGGGCGTGGCGCCATGACTCTCTGATGCCTCGTCTGAAACCTTCAAAACCCCCTCGTTCATATCGACTGTAGGCATACGTTGAAATAGCGCTCCCAGCAAAAAAGAAAGAGAACAATCCCAAAGAGAGGACTATGGCAGGTATGCTCAGTGCCATATTGACTTCCCCTAGGCTCAGGCTGCCCATAAAGGCCAACATCACCAGAAGAAACCCAAGATTATGGACAACTATGCCAATGAGGTTGTCCCAGCCATCGAAAAATGCTTTTTTAATGAAGAATCCAATCATGCTACTAGAGTAGCGATATAGAGAGAATAAGGCAAGCATTTTTGCATAGGGTAAGGAGGGCATTATTCGTAAGGTAAGGAAGGGATTGTTCCAAAGACATAGGGCAGGCTCTCTCGGGGTAAAACACCACCCTATGGTATGAAAGTCCCAAACACTATTGCTTGTCTATTGGTCTTTCAGAGAGATCGAATTTGGTATAGGGTTGTAAAAAACTCTTTCCAAAAACCCTCTTGACTAACCTTATTGCTTTTACTATCATGCAAGAGTTGTTTTACAACATATGGCGACATAGCTCAGTTGGTAGAGCAAACGGCTCATATCCGTT
>DMAO01000187.1 GCA_003446545.1 Sphaerochaeta sp. | reverse complement strand
CAGGCAGCCGAACGCGCCCTTGCCATCCAGGAACGCATGGAACGCGACAAGAGCGAGATAGACGAGAAATTCTCCGTCATGGCCGATATTGACGATTCCATCGAAGAACTCAATGGTGAGATTGAGAAAAACCAAAAGGGAATCGACAAGACCCGTTTTCTCATCACCAGTCAGAACCAGGAGATCAGCGAGACTGAGATAGAGGATATGGCACTCGATAAGGAGATGGATTTTCTCTCAGAGAAACTCAAGGATCTTACCGATGTCATTGTCATCGAGCTTGAAGAGAAGCTGAAAGCCTCTGGGTATAACCTGGAAGAGAAGAAGGTCGCCCTTACTGCATTTGAAGAACGCCTGGACCATATTTCCACCTCTGTTCTTGAACACGAGCAGTTTTTGGAAAAACTGCGGAGTTCAGGCTTCTCTTCTGATGAACTGCTCACCCAGGAAGTAAAGTTCCAACGCACCTTGAAAACAGGCCTGTCATCGCTACGTTCCCTATTTTTGGCATATCTTAGCCATGAAGCATCTTTCATAGATGAACTGATCTCCCCTGAAGGCATTATCACCGAAAAGCATACCGTTGACCGCTCTATGGCGGAAAAACGTAAGGCTCTTTCCTCCAACCGTGAACGCATCAGCTACTTGCGTGAGGAGAATGCAAAGCTCTCCTCGTCGTTGGAAGCCTACCAGGCTTCCATCGCCGATCAGAGGGTTGCCTTGAACCAACTCCAGGAAAAGAAAAAGAGCGCCAAGGATTGGATAGCCAACCTACAGCGTTCTGTCACTGAACAGGAATACCAGTATCGTGATGCACTCAACCTGAGTGAGACGGCCCAGGAGCGCATCTATGAAACCCAGGAAGATATTCGTTCCGTTGAGGCTGAAGTAAAGGAAATGAAGGCGAATATCGCTTCCATGAATGAGGAGTTGAAGGATCTTATCGTAGAGATAGAGGATCTTGGTTCCTCCATCAGAGGCAAGCAGGAGAAGAAGGATAGCTCCTATGAGAGACTGCAGACCATTAAGAGCGATACGGATAAGCTTGGATACCAGATAGAACAGCTGGGGATCAGCATCAGTGGCATCTATACCAACTTCTTTGAGAACTATGGCAAAAGCCTGAAAGAGTACGAAAGTCGTCTTACCGAGGAAATTGTAGACATTCCTGTGTTGAAAGCCAATCTCGATGAGGTAAAGAAAAGAATCGCCTCAATGGGATACATCAACCAGATGGCCGAAGAGGAGTTCAGTGAAGTTAAGGAACAGTACGATTTCCTGACCAAGCAGATGGACGACCTGAACAAGGCGAAAGAGGACCTTGCCTCGGTTGTCCTGGAGATAAAGACTCGTAGCGAACAGCTCTTTCTGGATACCTACAAGCAAATATCCATAAATTTCCAGGATATGTTCCGACGATTGTTTGGTGGGGGTAGGGCTGAACTCAAGCTCTCAGATCCGGAAAACGTGCTGGAAAGCGGTATCGACATCCTTGCCCAGCCACCGGGCAAGAAGCTGACTCACCTCGCCCTGCTTTCCGGAGGCGAGCGGTCCATGACCGCTGTTGCCCTTCTGTTCGCAACCTACCATGTGAAGCCATCCCCGTTTTGTGTCCTGGACGAGATTGATGCTGCCCTGGACGATAGGAACATTGGGTTTTTCCTCTCTGTGTTACAGGAGTTTGCCCAAAAAAGCCAATTCATCATCATTACCCATAATAAACATACGGTTATGGGAAGCGATACCTTGTTGGGTGTCACGCAAATGGAGGCGGGAGTCTCAACGATGGTCAGCTACCGCATAGGTAAGGTGGAAGGCGAAGCGGTAATCCTCAACGATGAGGCCAAAGAGGTCTCCTTCGATGAGGAAGGCTCTGCTCAAACGAAGCCTTGACACCACCTCCCTCCTTGCGGTATAAGATGTAACCTGTATGATCAGTATAATAGAGAAGCATAGTGTTTGATTCAATAAGTGACAAGTTTTCCGGCATCATGCGTACGCTGGCCGGAAAGTCCAAATTATCAGAGAAAAATATCCAGGACGCCGTTGAGGAAATCAAGGTCGCCCTGCTTGATGCCGACGTAAACCTGCGCGTTGTAAGACGGTTCATAAATGGTACGATGGAAGATGCGATGGGGGAGAAAGTCCTCAAGTCGATCGATCCTGGCCAGCAGTTTGTGAAGATTGTCTATGACCGCATGGTTGCCTTGCTTGGCGACGAGGATAATCAGAAGCTCCTTCTCAAGGGGCCTGACACCACCACTGTCATCCTTATGATGGGATTGCAGGGTTCTGGTAAGACCACAACCAGTGCAAAGCTCGCCCAAAGGCTGAAGAAAGATGGCCGTAGGCCGATGCTCGTAGCAGCAGACCTTGTGCGCCCTGCAGCCATACTGCAACTACAGGTTCTCGGAGAATCAGTCGGAGTCCCTGTATTCACTATTGAAGGGGAGAAGAACCCGGTAAAAGTTGCCTCTGCTGCGCTGAAGCTTGCCAAGAAAGAGCAGCGAGATGTGCTCATCGTTGATACCAGTGGACGCATGCACCTAGATGAGACACTCATGGCTGAGATTGCACGCATCAAGGATGCCCTCAAGCCCGATGAGACACTCTTTGTAGCAGACGCCATGACCGGTCAGAATGCAGTCACCATTGCACAGGAGTTTGATCAGAAAGTCGGCATCACTGGTGTCGTGCTTTCCAAATTTGATAGTGATACCCGCGGTGGTGCTGCCCTATCGCTTCGCTCTGTTGTCGGCAAGCCTATCAAGTTCATCGGTGTGGGTGAAAAGATTGAAGATCTTGAGCCTTTCTACCCAGAGCGTATCGCCAGCCGTATCTTGGGAATGGGGGACGTAGTCTCCCTTGTCGAGAAGGCTCAGGAGACGATCAGCGAGGCTGATGCCCTGAAGATGCAAGAGAAGATGGCAAAGAATACCTTCGACTTGCAGGATTATCTGGACCAGCTTAACCGTATGGACAAGATGGGCTCGATGGGGCAGATCCTTGATATGATTCCAGGAGCGAAAGGTCAGATCAGCGAGGATGATTTTGACAAGCAAGAAATTATCCGAGAAAAGGCAATCATCTGCTCCATGACCTATGCGGAACGCACAAATTACCGTATAATGGGCCCTACTCGGAGAAAGAGAATAGCTTTTGGTAGCGGAACCTCTCTGTCTGATGTGAACAGGCTGATCAAAAAGTTTGAGAAAATGCGACTTACCATGAGAAAGTTAGCAAAAAATAAAAAATACCAAGCTGCAATGCTTAAACAGATGGGTATGTAGAGTTGAATTCGTAGGAGGAATTGAAGTGAGCACAAGCATGAGACTGAAGCGGTTTGGATCCAAGAAGAGACCTGATTACAGAATAGTCGTAATGGATTCCAGAGCTGCAACAAAAAGCCGGACCCTCGATGAGGTCGGACAGTACCACCCCCTTTCCAGTAAGGAAACACAGGTGGTTCTTGATGTTGAAAAGATCAACAGTTGGATTGCCAAAGGGGCACAGCCAAGCGATACTGTCAGACAGTTGCTGAACCGCAATGGCATAACCATTACCAGAACTGTCCAGGAATAAGTTCCAGGAGAACGTTGTGGAAAAGGATCTTGTAGAATACATTGTAAAATCTCTCGTTGATGTTCCTGATGCAGTCAGTATCAATGTGGTTGAGGGCGAAAAGTCCACAATCCTTGAGCTGAAGGTAGCTAGTGAGGATGTCGGCAAGGTAATTGGCAAGCAAGGGCGCATTGCAAAGGCTATCAGGACCATCCTGAGTGCCTCTGCCACCAAAAGTGGCAAACGTGCCGTGCTGGAAATCTTGGACTGATTATGGAAGAGATGCTCTATACTGCTACCGTGCAAAGTACCTTTGGTATTCTCGGTGAAGTAAAAATCCTCCCCAATAACGAGGACTGCTCCAACTTGAAGAAACTCAAGGAGGTTGTGTTGCGTTATAAGGATGGAACAGAGCTCACTGTTACCATTGAAAAATTCAGGATGCAGGGAAACCAAGCTTTGATGAAGTTCGTTGGGTATGATAATCCTGAGGATGCCAAAACCCTTGCAGGTTGTCGCCTGATGGTTGAACGAAGCCAAGCCGCACCACTTAAGAAAGGCCAATACTACGTTACCGATCTCATCGGATGCACCTTGGTGCATAAAGGTGAGACCTTGGCAACAGTGGAGAATGCACTTGAGGGTGCACAGGCTGTGCTATTGGAAGTGCTTGCCACTGACGGCAAACGGTATATGGTTCCTTATTTGGATCACTTTATCGGAAGCGTTGATTTGGAAAGCCACACTATTGAATTGATTGCCCCGTGGATCTTGGCGTGAAGATTCATATTGTCACCCTCTTTCCCGAGATGGTGGAAGGGTTTTTCAAGAATTCAATCATGAGACGTGCTGTAGAAAGCAACTTGGTGCAGTACAACATTATCGACTTCCGTACGTTTGCCAAAGATCGTCATCGCACGTGCGATGATGCTCCTTTTGGTGGTGGGGCAGGGATGGTGATTCAGTGTGATCCCTTGTGTGATGCCTTGGCTTCGATAGGAGCCCAGGGTAAGCGAGTGGTATATCCCTCGCCTTCCGGGAAGAAGTTCACGCAGGCGTATGCAGAAAATCTGAGCTTGGAAGATGAGTTGGTCTTTATCTGTGGTCATTACGAAGGTATTGACCAACGGGTGATTGACCTATATGTTGATGACGAGATTAGTATTGGAGATTATGTGATTAGCAGTGGGGAGGTTTCCACACTGGTGATTGTTGATGCCGTGTACCGGCTCATTGAAGGGGTCATCAGTTCTGACTCTCTTTCAGAAGAGAGTTTTTCTGACGGTTTGCTTGAATATCCCCAATATACTAGGCCTGAGACCTATTGCTCAAAAAGTGTCCCTGCGGTATTATTGAGCGGACATCATGCCAATATTGGTCAATGGCGACTGAAGAAGCGGTTGGAGAAGACTTTGTTGAACCGACCTGATCTTTTAGAGACGGCATCCTTGGATGTGAACTCTAGGAAGATGTTATTAGATTTGAAAGAACATAGTGCGAAGGGGACCGTAGACAATGGATGTAATTAAGGCTATTGAGTCAGAACAGATGAAGGAAAATGCTGAGAATTTCAGTGTTGGTGATACCGTAAAGGTATTTTTTAAGATTATCGAAGGTACTAACGAACGTGTTCAGATCTTCGAAGGAATCGTAATTGCCAAGAATAATGGTGGTATCCGTCGCACGTTTATTGTAAGGAAAATCTCTTATGGTGTCGGCGTCGAAAGGATTTTTCCCCTGCATTCGCCTCGTGTCGAGCGAGTTGAGGTTATCAGAAGAGGCCGTGTAAGACGCGCAAAGCTGTATTATCTCCGAGACAAGATTGGCAAGAAGGCAAAGGTCAAGGAACTCATTCACCGAAAGAAAGCTTAGTTTTCCCACACATTGCCATACCAAAAGGACGACATCTCCAAGATGCCGTCCTTTTTGCTTTTTAGCATCTTGCCCATTAGACTAAAACAGGATAGGGTAGCTCTAGAGGATCATATGGAATCAGAAAGCAAGAAACAAACCCCTTCCGCCAAACAGCCCAAACGGGATAACAGTAACCGCAAGAGGGACCGCAAAAGAAAAAAACGCGGTGTGAAAACCAAAGGTACACCTGAGATCAGTAAAAAGCCCATGAACACCCTTTTGCCTTCCCAGACGAAAGTCCCTTACCATAGCAGTCTTCCTCCCTTGCCGGTCAGGCACATCGAGGAACCACTGTTGGAATGTCCTCTGTGTGGTAAGGTCATAGAAAATATCGCTAGTGCCCTCATTCACCCAGATGGAGGTTTTTGCCACTTTGACTGTGTCTTGGAGAAACTTGCCAAGGACGAGAGCCTCACTGAGAAACAGAAGATAAGTTATATCGGGAAGGGAACGTTCGCTGTTGTTGAAGAGACGGATGGAACTGGCTTTTCCTTTATCAAGAGAATCATCTGGGAGACACCGGAGAGCTTCGATACGATGAAGAAATATGTGGAGGCAAACAAGAAATGAAGACCTCCAAAAATATTGCCATGCTTCCAGGCTCTTTCGACCCTCCCACTAATGGACACATTGATATCATAGAACGAAGCGCCGCCATCTACGACAAGCTTTTCGTCGTAGTGGCTGACAATGTGCAGAAGACCTGTCTCTTCACTGCCGATGAACGTATGGCCATGCTCAAGGAAATCCTCAACGCGTATGATAACATAGAGGTGATGATCTATTCGGGTCTTGTTGTCCAGTTTGCCCGGGAACATGGGGTAGGTGTCATGATCAGGGGCGTACGTGCTCTGGTCGACTTTGGCTATGAGTTTGAGCTTGCCATGACCAACAAGCAGCTGAACAGTTCCCTGGAGGTTTTGTTCATGCCTACGAGTCCCAAGTATTTCCAACTTCGTTCAAGTGCCATCAAGGAGATGGCGGCCTACGGGGCCGATATCTCCCCTATGGTCCCTCCCTTGGTGGTGAAGATGATGGGTGAGAGGATTGCGTTGTTGAACTGAGGACTTTCAAAGATGGTTCCTATGAGAGAAATGTTCTCTTTTTAGTACAGTAATTCATTCTTTGCCAAACAATTCTTATGTATTGTTTGGGACAAGAGCTTCAAATATGGGTTTAGTTGTTGACGCAATAGGGGTTTTTCGTTATTCTTGCCTAAGTGTCAAAATTTTGCGTAGGATAAGAGGATTTTCAACATGGCAACACCCAAATATAAGACTTCAAAAGCTAGTGCAGCTTCCCGCAAGGCAGCAAACATGCGCCTTGTTTCTCCAACCCTTTCTCGTTGTGGTACCTGTGGCAATATGGTAGTTCCTCATCGTGTATGTCCCAAGTGCGGCTTTTATCGTGGTGTTCAGGTAGTTGAACTACAAGACAAATAGTACTCATTTTTAGGAGATATAAGAAATGGACAATAAAGAAGTTTTTGAAAAAGTAAAGGCACTCATCGCTGATAAACTGGAAATTGATGCTGCAAAGATCTCTATGAATGCTTCCTTCAGGAAGGATCTTGGAGCAGATAGCTTGGATACCTATGAATTAGTGTATGCAATCGAAGAGGAATTGGGAGTCTCAATTCCTGATGAGAAGGCTAACGAGTTTGAAACCGTCAAGGATGCAGTAGACTTTCTTTCAACTCAGCTCTAAGGCATGCTTCCTATGGATCGATTTGCCTTTGGAAAAGCTCCCGCTATCTCTCCTGAGAGAGAACGGGAGCTTCTTGCTTTTAAAGAAGCAAGCACCATGAAANNTCTTAAAGAAGCAAGCACCATAAAATGTGATAACCTCAACCTTCTCAACCTAGCATTTACCCACCGCTCGTATGCAAACGAGACTACAGAAGAGGTGGGAAACAATGAAAGGCTTGAGTTTCTCGGGGACAGTGTCCTTGGGATGTGTGTTGCTGATTGGCTTTTAAGAAATCTTCCTGCCAAGCAGGAGGGGGATTTCTCAAAAATCAAGAGTGTGGTCGTCAGCGAAGACAGTCTTGCCATGATCGCCCGTAAGCTGGACGTGGACAAGTATCTCCTCATCGGAAAAGGGGAAGAGAACAGTGGGGGCAGGGACAAGAAGACTCTGCTTGCAGACTGTATGGAAGCCCTCTTTGCCGCATGTTATCTTGACAGTGGCTTCGAAGTGGCAAGAGAGTTTGTCATGCTCTACCTCAAGGGCCAGATCAATGCAGTGATCAAGTATGATTATCATCGAGACTACAAGACCAGTTCGCAGGAGTATATGCAGAAGAAGTGGAGAAAGTGCCCGGTCTATACCCTGGTCAAGAAAACAGGGCCCGAGCATGAGTACACGTTCTTTGTTGAGGTGCAGGTGAACAACAAGAGCTTTGGCCCAGCCCAAGGAAAGAGCAAGAAGGATGCTGAGCAGAACGCTGCAAAGCTAGCCTATGACTCTGTGGTAGTTCCAACGCTTTCCTGATACCTCTTTGCAATGGTGAGCAGTTGCTCAGCATTATTCTGCTTCGGGTCGTCAAGGACAGCCTCCAACAGGTAGGAAAGCGTAGTCCCGAGGTTCTTCCCTTTTGGAATCCCCATCTTTATCAGGTCATTACCGTTAACAGCCAGATCCCTGATGCTCAGGGCGTCTTTTGCCGCAAGGACCTTGTCGATTCGCCCTTGCAGTTCGTCGATCAGTGTTGTATCAGGCTTGCCATGTATGGCAATCTGGTCTGCGATACGCAACTGGAAGAGCAGGGGGATGTATTTGAGCCCCACGCGCGTTATGAACCTTCTCACCGCGCTGTCACTCCAATTGCTCTGGTAGTTGAACATATGCTCCTTCACCAGATGGGTGACTACCCGTATCTGGTCGTTGCTCGACTTCAGATACTGCATGATTGCCTTGGCTTGTATCGCAGAGACAGTCTCATGGGCATAGAAGGTATTTCTTTCTTCCGCTTGTATGATGTCCTCGCTCTTTCCCATGTCATGGAAAAGGGCAGCGAGGCGGACTGTGAGTGGGAAGTTCCTCGTTGCTGCCGCCTGACAGGCAGTTATGTTGTGTTGCAGAATATCCTGGTGGTGCATGCCCCCCTGTTCTATCCCATCGCCTTTGGCGAGAGCGGGAAAGAGCGTAGACAGTATGCTGCATTGGTGCATGTACTGGAGCCCTACTCTAGGGTGGTCTGAAGCCACCAGCTTGAACAGCTCCTCTCGGATGCGTTCGGAGCTGACGTTCTTCAGGTTCTCCTTCTCGCTCTTCATGGCTAGAAGCGTCTTTTCTTCAATGCGGAAGTTGAGTTTTGAAGCAATTCTACAAGCGCGGAAAATGCGTAGGGCATCCTCCTCAAATCGATTTTTGGGAATGCCGATGGCACGGATAGTCCTATTCTTCAGATCATCGAGGCCGCCATTGAGATCGATGATGGTCCCGGTGGTACAGTCTGCTGCAAAGGCATTGATCGTGAAGTCCCTTCGTTTGAGATCCTCCTCCAGGTTTCTGATGAAGGTCACAGAACTAGGGTGCCTTCCGTCAGCATAGGTCCCTTCACTGCGGAAAGTAGTGACCTCGAACATCTGTTTCTCGAATATGACTGTGACAGTACCATGCTCGATTCCCGTAGGTATGACATGGCCGAACAAGGCCTTCACCTCATTGGGCTGTGCATCAGTGGTAAAGTCAAAGTCTTCATTCTCCAATCCCAACAGAAAATCACGAATCGCCCCACCTACTATGTAGAGGGAGAAACCGGCTTCTTTGAAGCGGGAGGAAAAGCGTTGTATCGACGAAGAGACCGGGAAGGTTTGCATACTCCCACACTACCCGTACAAAGCGGAAAGGTCAACGGAATTATGGTTGGCAAAGGTTGTCATTTCGGTCCAATATGAATAGAATAGCACTAATGCGGAAGTTCACCAACGCTTCCGGGAACAAGGAGCGTATATGTTTCGTCCAGTAACTACAAGAGTTGATTTCCCTGCAATGGAAGAGGATATCCTCTCTTTTTGGCAGCAAGAGGATATTTTTGGAAAATCGATCAAACAGCGTCCGGCTGAGGATGAGTTCGTCTTTTATGACGGGCCTCCCTTTGCTACAGGCCTTCCTCATTTTGGCCATCTGGTCCCTGGGACCATTAAGGACGCCATTCCCCGTTACAAGACCATGAAGGGTAAGCGAGTGAACCGCCGATTCGGATGGGATTGTCACGGCCTCCCTGTTG
>DMAO01000209.1 GCA_003446545.1 Sphaerochaeta sp. | reverse complement strand
ACGAAGGTCAGGCCGGTGACAACGTCGGTGCATTGCTGAGAGGTGTCGACAAGAAGGAAGTTGTCCGCGGACAGGTTCTGGCAAAGCCCAAGTCAATCACTCCCCACGCAAAGTTCGTCGGTACTGTCTACGTACTCAGCAAAGAGGAAGGTGGTCGTCACTCTCCGTTCTTCGCTGGTTACAGACCGCAGTTCTACTTCCGGACAACCGATATCACCGGAACTGTCAACCTTCATGAAGGAAAGCAGATGATTCTTCCTGGCGACAACACCGAGATCCACGTCGAGTTGATCCACCCGGTTGCCATGGACAAGGGATTGAGATTTGCTATCCGTGAAGGTGGCAAGACTGTCGCTTCGGGACAGGTCATCGAGATCGTCGAATAAATTTGACTAATTGTCTTGCCCGCACAAACGTGATTGCGGGCAAGGCCCGTTTTTTGGAGGAATGATGGCTAAGGATAGAATTCGGGTACGGCTGAGGGGTTTTGACATTGAGCTCGTAGAACAGAGCGCTAAGGCTATCGTGCAGACAGTAGTGAAGGCTGGTGCCAAAGTCTCTGGCCCCGTACCTCTCCCGACTCGTATCAACAAATATACTGTTCTCAGATCACCCCACGTGAATAAGAAATCCCGCGAACAGTTCGAGATGCGTACACACAAGAGGCTGATTGACATTCTGGACCCTACATCGAAAGTCATGGATGCCCTCATGAAGCTTGAGCTCCCTGCCGGTGTGGATGTAGAGATTAAACAGTAAGAGAGTTGAGGTAAGAGATGTTAGGGCTTATCGGCAAAAAAGTTGGAATGACACAGGTGTTTGATGCACAAGGCAGACTTACACCCGTGACGGTTATAAAAATTGAGGGCAATGTTGTTGTCGCAGACCGGACTGAAGAAAGAAATGGCTACACAGCCGCAGTCATTGGTTCCGTTGACAAGAAAAAAAGCACTGTCACCAAGCCGTATGCTGGTCAGTTTACAGATATATGTGAACCGAAGCAAATTGTAAAAGAGTTCCGTAATTTTGATAAAGAAATTACGGTCGGCGAAGTGTTGGGCGTGGATATATTTAAGGACACCACATTTGTGGATGTCACTGGTGTTACAAAAGGTAAAGGTTTTGCCGGAGGTATGAAGCGTCATAACTTTAAGGGTGGACGCGCTACCCATGGTTCAAAGTTCCACCGTGACATCGGAGGAACATCAATGTCTTCTTCTCCTTCCCGTACATTTAAGGGTACTCGTATGGCTGGCCATATGGGTAATGAGAAGCACACAGTGCAGAATCTGAAGGTTGTCCGGGTCGATGAAGAGATGCAGGTTCTTATGGTAAGGGGAGCAATCCCTGGTCCCGCCCAGAGTGTCGTCATCGTCAAGAAAGCGATAAAGAAGTAGGGGCGAAAGATATGGAAACCAAAGTCTTTTCTATTGACGGCAAGGAAGTTAGGACCATCGAGTTGAATGACAGCGTATTCAACCGCGAGGTCAGTGATGGATGTATCTATCATGCCGTTAACAATGAACTTGCAAACCGCAGAGTCGGTACTGCATGCACAAAGGGTCGTTCTGAAGTTCACTACAGCAACGCCAAACCTTATAAGCAGAAGGGAACAGGCAACGCAAGAGCAGGTGACAAGAAGTCACCGATTTGGGTTGGTGGCGGAACAATGTTCGGTCCAAAGCCCCGCGATTATAGCTATGTGCTTCCCAAAAAGGTGAAGCGTCTTGCTATGAAAAGCTTGCTCTCCCTGGGAATTAAGGAAGAACGGCTTGTTGTTGTTGAGGATTTCACTACAGACAGTGGTAAAACCAGGGATCTGTGTGCAATTATCAAAAACTTTGTTCAGGACGAAACAAGGACAATTCTCATCCTCAAGGATGACGATGTAATGATACGCCGTGCTGCGAAAAATATTCCGTACCTGCGTGTCCTTTCCTACAACAGGCTTTCCTCTAAGGAACTCCTCTATGGAAGAAAGGTCTTGGTTCTGGAAACCGCTGCCAAAAGTCTTAACGACTTCTACGGCGATAAATAAGGGGACCGGAGATGAGAGCAGACCAATTGATAATTGAACCTGTCCTGAGTGAGAAAACCAATATCGCTCGTGAAGGTGAGATAAAGAAGTACACATTCAGAGTCCATATGGACGCAAACAAGTTTTTGATCATGGCAGCTGTAAAAGAGCTATTTGATGTAGAGCCTGTAAAATGTAATGTGATGATCGTTAAAGGCAAGCCTAAGTTTTCACGCGGTAAGGGTGGTAGCATCCTCGGTAACACCGGTGACTGGAAGAAGGCTGTCGTAACCCTGGCCAAAGGTGATAGCATCCAGGCCATCGAAGGCGTATAAGGAGAAGTTGGAATTATGGCGCTAAAAACTTACAAGCCAAATACTCCCGGCCTTCGCCAGAAGACTACTTTAGTCTTCAGCGAGCTGACTGCTAGCAAGCCTGAGAAGTCACTTACCACTGGTTTGAGCAAAAAAGCCGGACGTGATTCTCATGGGCGCATCAGCGTTCGCCGTAGAGGCGGTGGCCACAAGCGTGCTTATCGAACCATCGATTTTAAGCGCGACAAATATGGTATTCCTGGGACTGTTAAAACCATTGAATACGATCCAAACCGCAGTGCTAATATCGCTTTGGTATTTTATGCCGATGGTGAGAAGCGCTACATGATTGCCCCTAAGGGCTTGACTGTTGGAACCTCAGTGATTTCTGGTCCTGAAGTACCCATTGCAAGTGGTAATGCTCTTCCTTTGAAGAATGTTCCTCTTGGATTGTCTGTGCACAACGTCGAGCTTACCCTTGGCCGTGGTGGACAGCTTGTCCGATCTGCTGGTCTTGGGGCTACCGTGGTTGCCAAGGAAGGTGATTATGTCACTCTCCGTCTTCCTTCCGGTGAAATGCGCATGGTGTTTGGTGAATGCTACGCTACTCTCGGGCAGCTTGGCAATGAAGATCATATGAATGTTACTCTTGGTAAGGCTGGTGCTAGTCGCCACCTTGGAAGAAGGCCTAAGGTACGAGGTGTTGCAATGAACCCTATCGATCACCCACATGGTGGTGGTGAGGGTAGGACTGCAGCCGGTCGTAATCCTGTAACCCCTTGGGGTAAGCCTACTAAGGGTGGGAAGACTCGTTCTAAGAAGAAGCCTTCCAGTGCGTTTATCGTAAAGAAACGGAAGTAGGAGAAGAAAGTGGCTAGATCAATCAAAAAAGGTCCTTTTATTGAGAAAAAACTTTATAAGAGGATTCAGGAGTCTCTCAAGACTAATCAAAAGCAGATGATCAAGACTTATTCCCGTAGTTCCACGATCATCCCTGAAATGGTAGGGTTCACAATTTCCGTGTATAACGGAAAGACCTGGATTCCTGTATTTGTGACTGAAAACCTGGTCGGGCATAAGCTCGGAGAGTTCTCCCCAACCAGAATTTTTCGTGGTCATACCGCTTCCGACAAGAAGGTCGGCTAAACGAGATGGGTACAATGATGGAAGAAAAAAAAGGTTATTCAGCAACTGCAAAGTATCTGATGGTATCACCTTCAAAGGTTCGCCCTGTTGCTAATCTTGTTCGGAATAAGTCTTGTGCGGAAGCCGTTGCTATCCTCGAGGCCATGCCCCAGAAAGGTTCTGGCTTGATCCTCAAGGTTTTGCAATCCGCTTGTGCAAATGCACTTGATCAGAACAAGAAGCTCGATGAAGAGAACCTTGTGATCAAGGATTTGCAAGTTAACGAGGGTCCGAGACTCAAGAGAGTCTGGCCGAGATCCCACGGGAGACGGGATATTCTCCTCAAGAGGATGTCACACATTACCGTCGTCGTTGACGAAAAAGCAAGCGTGAGGAAATAAATGGGCCAGAAAGTAAATCCGATCGGACTGCGTCTTGGAATCAACAAGACTTGGAAATCAAAGTGGTACGTCGATCCTAGAGAGTATGCGGACACACTGCATGAAGACTTAAAGCTGAGAAAAGCTTTGGTCGAGTGCCCTGAAGTCCAGGGTGCTGAGATTTCGGATGTTGAAATCATCCGGAAACCACAGCGCATTACAATCGTGATCACAACCAGTCGCCCTGGTATCATTATTGGTAGTAAGGGTGCAAACGTTGAGAAGCTTGGGACTAGACTCCAAAAGCTGACCAACAAGAAGATACAGATCAAGATCAAAGAGATCAAGAAACCTGAAGCTGATGCTCAGCTGATTTCAGCTAACGTTGCGAAGCAGCTCGTATCTCGCGGATCTTTCCGTAGAGCTATGAAGATGGCTGTTTCCAAGGCGATGCAGAGTGGTGCTCAGGGTGTTAAAATCAGATGTTCTGGTCGTATTGGTGGTGCTGAAATTGCTCGCTCCGAGTGGATGAAGGACGGCCGGGTGCCCCTCCATACTCTTCGTAGTGATATTGATTATGGATTCTCTACTGCGAATACCTCATTTGGTGCCATAGGCGTCAAGGTTTGGGTGTTTAATGGTGAGATCTATGACCGTTCAGTCAAAGAAGATGCCGGTGGGCTGGTAAGGAAACCTGCTAAGTCCGAAGGCGTCGAGACAAGGAGTTAGTAGGCCATGCTTAGTCCAAAGAGAGTAAAGTATAGAAAAAAGCAGCGTGGAACCACTGATGGTGTAGCGCACCGCGGTAATACAATCGCGTTTGGTGAATTTGGCTTGTTGGCTCTTGAGCCCAAGTGGATTACCAACCGACAGATTGAAGCTGCACGTGTTGCCATGACCCGTCATATTAAGCGTGGTGGTAAGGTTTGGATCAGGATTTTCCCTGACATGCCCTATACCAAGAAACCCGCTGAAACTAGACAGGGTAAAGGTAAGGGTGCACCTGAGGGTTGGGTCGCTGTAGTCAAGACTGGTGCAGTTATGTTTGAGATGGGTGGCGTAGAGGAAGGGCTGGCTCGTGAAGCTCTTGCACTTGCTGCTTCAAAGCTCCCGATTAAGACGAAATTCGTTGTAAGAAGGGAAGTGGAGTAAGATTATGAAAAATTCATATAATGATTTGACCCTTGACGAATTGGTTGCAAAAAAGGAAGCCCTTCATAAAGAGCACCTCAACCTTCGCATGGGAAGAGTTCTCGGACATGTTGAAAATCCGCTTGCTGTTCGGACGATCAGGAGGAACATCGCTCGCGTGAATACCCTAATCCACGAATATGCCCTCGGAATTCGGAAACCGGCAAATTAAGGGAGCGAGAGTTAGATGGAAGTTAACAAGAAAAGTTTTACTGGGCAGGTGGTCAGTGACAAGATGGAAAAGACCATTGTCGTCTCCATCCCCACAAGACGGCTGCACCCTATGTACAAAAAGTATGTGACCACCACTAAAAAGGTTAAGGCACATGATGAGAAAAACGAGGCCAATATCGGTGACACAGTGCGTGTTGTCGAATGCCGCCACATCAGCAAAGACAAGTGCTGGCGTCTCGTTCAGATTGTCGAGCGTGCTCGGTAAACAGGAGAGACGTTATGGTACAGATGCAAAGTTATTTGAATGTAGCGGACAACAGTGGAGCCAAGAAGGTGCAGTGCATCAAGGTTCTTGGTGGAACCCACCGGTATGTTGCTGGAATTGGTGACATCATCGTAGTAGCTGTCAAGCAGTCACTACCCAATGGTGCAATCAAGAAAGGCGATGTCATGAAAGCTGTCATTGTTCGGACAAAGAAGGAATACCGCAGACCTGACGGTACCTATATCAGGTTCGATGATAACGCATGTGTTATTATCGATGCCAACAATAACCCGCGCGGTAAGCGTATCTTCGGACCAGTAGCCCGAGAACTCAGAGATGGCTACATGAAGATCGTTTCGCTCGCGCCGGAAGTGTTGTAGGAGTGTGTGCACATGAAGCTTAAGAAGAACGACACCGTAAAGATTCTTGCTGGAAAAGACAAAGGTAAGACTGGCAAAATCGTTAAGGTAGACCGAGAAAGAGAAAGGGTTGTCGTCCAGGGTGCAAACATGGTCAAAAAGACCATGAAGAAGAAGAATCCACAGGATAAGGGGGGCATCATGGAAATTGAGGCTCCAATCCATGTATCCAATTTGGCATTCGTCACCTCAAAAGGTGTTGCAACCAGGATCGGCTACAAGTTCGATGAGAACGGTGAAAAAGTCCGTTTTGCTAAAAAAACTGGGGAAGTGATCTAATGGATAAGTTCATACCTAATTTTAAGACAAAGTATAGTGAGACCATAGCCCCTGCTCTTTTTAAAGAACTTGGCTATACCTCACCAATGCAGGTTCCTACCCTGGAAAAGATTGTTGTCAGTGTGGGCGTCGGTGAAGCTATTGTAAACAAGAAGCTTCTCGATTCTGCCGTCAAGGAACTCGAGCAGATCACCGGTCAGCATGTTTTGAAGACCAAGGCTAGAAAGTCTATCGCTAACTTCAAGGTCCGTGAGGGTCAGGAAATTGGTGCAATGGTTACTCTTCGTGGTGATAATATGTGGTTTTTCATCGAAAGGCTGATCGGCATTGCTCTTCCCCGTGTCAAGGACTTCAGAGGTGTCAAACCGAATGCTTTTGACGGCCACGGAAATTACTCACTCGGCATTACCGAGCAGATTATTTTCCCTGAAATTGACTTCGATAAGATCGAGCGTGTCAGCGGATTGAACATCGCCATTGTAACAACCGCTAAGACCGATGAAGAAGGCTTTGCCCTGCTAAAGCAGCTTGGCATGCCCTTCAGCAAATAAGGGGTAGATATAGATGGCTAAGAAATCAATGATCGTAAAGGCTAATAGAGAGCCTAAGTTCAGTACCCGGAAAGTCAATCGCTGCAGAATTTGTGGTAGACCCCGTGGCTATATGCGCCAGTTCGAGATGTGCAGGATCTGCTTCCGCAAATTGGCAAGTGAAGGCCAGATTCCTGGTGTTACCAAATCTAGTTGGTAGGAGAGAAAAATGGCTGTAAGTGATCCAGTAGCTGATATGCTGACCAAAATCAGAAATGCTAGTTTGGCAAAGCATGAGAAAGTAGATATTTCCACTTCAAAGATGAAGCTTCAAATTGTGAAGATTCTGAAAAATGAAGGGTACGTCAAGAACTTTAAGAAAGTAACCAAAGATGGAATTTCCTTCATCCGAATCTTTCTTAAGTATGACGATAATCAGAGCCCAGTCCTCCATGGGATTAGTCGTGTGTCAACACCAGGTCGCCGGGTTTATACCGGATACCGTGACATGCCCCGTGTATACAATGGACATGGCGTCGTAGTAGTCTCCACTTCTAGTGGTATTATCACCGGTAAGAAGGCTACAGAGAATAAGGTCGGTGGCGAACTGATCTGCACGATATGGTAAGGTGGTAAAAAATGGCTAGAATTGGAAAATTGCCTATCGTAATACCTGCAGGGGTTAAAGTTGCCGTTACCGATGGAGTTGTTTCTGTCGAAGGGCCTAAGGGAAAACTCAGTTGTACCTATAGGCCACAAGTGACAATTGATAATAAGGGCTCTGAGATTTTGGTAACCCCGGTGGATTCCTCCAAGGTTGCGAATAGTTATCAGGGCTTATATCGACAGCTTGTCAACAATATGATCATAGGTGTTTCGAAAGGTTACTCCAAGACCCTAATTATCAACGGTGTTGGCTATCGTGCCGAACTGAAAGGTAATGTGATGACTTTGAATCTCGGGTACTCTACATTAGTCGAAGTTGTAATCCCCGAGGGAGTCACTGCTGCTCTTGATGGACCTACCAAGGTTATCATAAGTGGCATCGATAAGCAGCTTGTTGGTCAGACTTGCGCTGAAATCCGGTCTTTACGTGCTCCAGAGCCGTACAAGGGTAAGGGAATTCGGTACGATGATGAAGTAATCCGTCGTAAGGCCGGCAAGTCCGCTTCTGCAAAGAAATAGTGGGTAGGTAATAAGATGAATAGAGTTATCGATAAAAGAAGAAAGCTTGCACGTCGTAAGCACCATATTCGCAAGAGAATCTCCGGTACTGCTAGCAGACCGAGGATGAGTGTGTTTCGCAGCAACTCCCACATGTATGTTCAAGTCATTGATGATGTAAATGGTACAACCCTGATTGCAGCGAGTACTGTTGAAGGTGAACTGAAAGACTTGAAGAACAATGTTGAAGATGCGGCCAAGCTTGGAGAGACCATTGGTAAGAGGATGCTTGAGAAGAATATTGACACTTGTGTATTCGACCGTAATGGCTATCTTTTCCACGGTATCGTCAAGGGCATCGCAGATGGCGCCCGCAAAGCCGGCGTAAGGTTCTAGGGGGAAACTGTGGATAGATCTAGAGTAAGAGACAAAGACAAGAACGACGGATATGTCGAAAAGCTGATTAAGCTGAACCGTGTTGCTAAAGTTGTTAAGGGTGGTAGAAGGTTTTCCTTTTCAGCCTTAGTAGTTGTTGGCGATCAGAAGGGTAAGGTTGGTTTTGGCTTTGGTAAGGCAAATGATGTCACCGAATCGATCCGAAAGGCTGTCGATCGGGCTAAGGCAAACATGATTGTTGTTCCTATGAAGAAAACCTCAATCCCTCATGAAATTGTAGGGAAGTATAAGAGCGCCAGTGTCCTATTGCGTCCTGCAGTCCCAGGTACCGGTGTTATTGCCGGTGGTGCTGTTCGTGCTATCTGTGATGCTTGTGGCATTCATGACATCTTGAGCAAGTCCCTCGGTTCTAAGAACTCAATCAACACCGTTAAGGCCGCTTTCGATGGACTCGAGCATCTTTTTGATGCGAAGAGCATAGCAAAGAACAGGGGTAAATCCCTGAGCGAGATGTGGGGTTAAGACGATGGCTGAAGTAAAAAAAATCAAAATTACCCTAGTTAGAGGTCTTGCCCGGACCCTTCCCAAACAGAGAAAAACTGTAAAGGCTCTCGGGCTCGGTAAGATTTCCAGCTCGGTTGTACATGACGCTACTCCCTGCACACTTGGGATGGTTCGTGTCGTATCACACCTTGTGAAAGTCGAGGAGATGTAAGATGGGTCAGATTAATGCACCTGTTGGTGCAACTACCAAAAAAAATATCGTAGGACGCGGAAACTCCTCAAAGGGCCGCTCCTGTGGTAGGGGTCATGACGGACAGAAATCCCGCTCCGGCGGTGGTGTTCGTCTTGGTTTTGAAGGTGGACAGATGCCCTTGTATCGCCGTGTGGCGCGCAGAGGTTTCTCAAATAGTAAGTTCAAACAGGAGTATGCAGTTGTATCCCTCGATGTTCTTTCCGCCAATTTTGAAGATGGTGCTGTGATTACCCTTGATGTCCTCAAGGACGCAGGTGTGGTAAAAGGTCACAATGTTCAGGCTAAGATTCTGGGCGATGGTGAGATTACCAAGAAGGTGATCATTGATGGCTTGAAGGTTTCCGCAAGCGCAATCGAAAAGATTGGTGCTGCGGGTGGCGAAATCAGATAACAAAGAAGGGCTCTATGGCAAACTCCTTAGTTGAGATGTATAGAATTAAGGATCTTCGGAAGAAGATTTTCATAACCTTGGGTCTGCTGATCGTCAGCAGGGTCGGGGCGGTGATTCCTATCCCAGGAATAGATCCTCAAGTTCTGAAACTGTATTTTCTTTCACAGAGTAATAGTTCCAACATCGGACTCACAGAGTATTTGAACTTTTTCTCCGGCGGTGCTTTTTCCAATTTCTCCTTATTCATGCTTGGTGTCATGCCATATATCAGTACGCAGATTATCCTGCAGCTGTTGATGTTGGTGATGCCTTCTTTGAAGAAGTTGGCACAGGACCCGTCAGGCCATAAGAAGATCCAGCAGTATACCAGATATGGAACGATTGTCGTATGTCTCATTCAGTCATATGTGATCACCATTTATGCAAACTCCATTCCTGGGGTTATGACCATTGGTAAGGTTCCCTTTACCATGTTGGCTATGCTGACGGTCACTGCAGGTTCCATGCTTTTAATTTGGATCGGTAACAAGATCACCCAGTGGGGTATCGGTAACGGTATCAGCTTATTGATCTTCGCCGGTATTGTGGCAAGAATACCTGAGGCTATGTCAACCTTATTCAAGAGTGTCTCCGCAGGCATTTTGAATCCGATTGTTGTTCTTGTGGTGTTCGTGATGTTTTTGTTGGTCGTCGCTCTTGTCGTCTATGAAGAGCAGGGTGTAAGAAAAATTCCCGTGAACTATGCCAAACGTGTGGTAGGCCGGAAGATGTATGGTGCTCAGAGTACCTATATTCCTTTCAAGGTTAACCCCTCAGGTGTTATTCCTGTAATCTTTGCATCAGCACTGCTTTCATTCCCGTTGCAAATTGCGACAACGTTGGGACCACAGATTAGGTGGCTTGCTGCCTTTTCCAATTGGCTTAATCCACAGGGTGCCCCCTATCTGGTTATCTACACCCTGTTGATTATAGCGTTTGCCTTCTTCTATACGCAGGTGTCATTGAACCCGGTTGAGATGGCCAAGCAGATTCGTGAGAATGGTGGATCAGTACCTGGTGTACGGTCTGAAAAGCTGGAAGAGTACCTGACAAGGGTTCTCAACCGCATAGTTCTCCCTGGAGCTGTATTCTTGGCTTTCATTGCCTTGATTCCCACGCTGGTACAGAAGTTCTTCAACTTCCCTTCATCGGTTGCAATGCTGTTTGGTGGAACCTCCCTCCTGATTTTGGTGGGCGTTGACCTGGACACCATGAGACAGATTGAAGGTGTCATGAAAATGCACCACTACGATGGGTTCAGTGTGGGTAGCAAGAAGTCAAAACATATTTAGGCTTAGGAGCTAGAACATGAAAGTAAGAGCAAGTGTCAAACCGATTTGTGACAAGTGCAAAGTAGTCAGACGGAATGGGGTTGTCCGTATCATCTGTGATAATCCCAAGCACAAGCAGAGACAGAGATAACAAGGTTCGGCGCAAGCCTTCCAACTCTATAAGAGAAATTCAGGAGGCCATTAATGGCGAGAATTGCAGGTGTCGATTTGCCGAACAAGGCAGTAAAGATAGCCCTGACCTACATTTACGGTATCGGCAGGGTTACAGCGGTAGATATTTGTGAAAAAACAAAGGTCAACCCTGATGTAAGCATCAACACCCTTTCAGGTGAAGATATTGCAGTACTGCGCAAGGTGATCGAGGAAGAGTACAAGGTAGAGGGACGTCTGAGAACAGAAGTTGCTCTAAATATTAAGCGCCTTATGGACATTGGTTGCTATCGTGGCCTACGGCATCGTAAGGGTCTTCCCGTACGCGGTCAGAGGACTAAGACCAATGCCCGTACTCGCAAGGGTAAGAAGAAGACCGTTGCGTCTAAGAAGAAATAAGGAGCAGGTCATACATGGCTAAAACTAAACGTAAAGTGAAGAAAACGGTATATGAAGGAAACGTCTATATTCAGGCGACCTTCAACAATACTATTGTCACCGTTACCGACCTTAATGGTAATGCAGTGTCCTGGGCCAGCGCAGGCGGGCTTGGATTCCGTGGAGCCAAGAAGTCCACTCCTTATGCAGCACAGACCACAGCTGAAAAAGCCGCTAAGGCAGCTATGGATTCTGGACTTCAGGAAGTGAATGTATTTGTGAAGGGACCCGGAGTTGGGCGCGAGAGTGCTATTCGTACTTTGGGAGTTCTTGGGTTGAAAGTCAGGTCTATCCG
>DMAO01000077.1 GCA_003446545.1 Sphaerochaeta sp. | reverse complement strand
ATCCTCATCTCCTTGGTAAGGCGGGTGACCAGCACATCGAGGTGAAGCTCACCCATGCCACTTATGATAAGCTGTCCAGTTTCTGCATCGTCACGATGGGTGAATGTGGGGTCTTCCTGGCTAAGGATTGCCAAGGCTGAACGCAACTTGTCCCCATCGCTGAGGGTGTTTGGTTCAATGGCCACAGAGATGACAGGGGTAGGGAAGTGCATTTCTTCAAGCAGGACCTGCGCACCTTCGCTTCCGATGGTGTCCCCTGTCCGGCCTTCCTTGAAACCCACTATCACCCCGATGTCACCAGCTTCAAGCTCGCTGAGCTCTTCTGGGCGGTTCGCGTGCATGCGCATAATCCTATTGATCCGCTCACGCTTCTTCTTGGTGATGTTCATGATGGTAGTCCCTTTTCGCAGAGTGCCGTTGTACACCCGCACAAAGCAAAGAGGTCCGGCCTCCCTATCTACCTGAATCTTGAAGATAAGGGCAAGAGGGGGTTTTCCCTTGTCATAGGTTACTTCAACATGTTTGCCTGATTTTTGGTTTATGCCCACTAGGGGAGGGACTTCTGAAGGGGAGGGCAACAGCTCGATGACCCCGTCAAGCAAGGATTGCACCCCGATGTCCTTCAAGGAGGATCCTACAAAGACAGGAAGAGCCTTTCTCTCAATGGTAGCCTTCTTCAAGGTTGACATGATGAGTTCCAGAGGAATTTCCTCTCCCTCAAAATAGAGTTCGGTGATTTCGTCGCTGAAGGAGGCTACGCTGTCTATGAGCTTTTCTCTCCACTCAAGGGCCTCGTCAGCCATTGCAAGGGGAATCTCATTTTCCACGATGGTTTTTCCCTGGTCTCCGGCGTCATAGGTTATGAACTTCATGTTCATCAGGTTAATGATGCCCTTGAATTGGTTCTCCGCACCCACAGGGAGGAAGAGGGGGATGGGGTTTGCCCCGAGCTTGACGCTCAGTTCCTTGAGGGCTTCCTCAAAGTTGGCCCCGAGGCGGTCCATCTTGTTGATGAAGGCGATTCGGGGGACACGGTAGGTATCGGCCTGCCTGTATACCGTCTCAGTCTGGGGTTCGACACCGCCTACTGCACAAATGACCATGATTGCTCCGTCGAGAACTCTCAGCGAGCGTTCAACCTCTGCTGTGAAGTCCACATGTCCGGGGGTGTCGATTATATTGACCTGATGGCCCTTCCAGAAACAGGTGGTGGCGGCGCTTGCGATGGTAATGCCCCTATCCTGTTCCTGTTCCATAAAGTCCATGGTAGCTTCACCATTATCGACTTCACCGATGCGATGGTTCTCCCCTGTGTAGAAGAGGATTCGTTCGGTGGTGGTGGTCTTTCCAGCATCAATATGTGCCATAATTCCGATATTTCGTGTCAGTTTCTCATTCATGGGTATATCCTTCAGCATTCTGCGGTAATATATCACATTTGGACAGGTTAATCAACGCGAGAATTGCCCCAAATGATGCGCAAATAGTTCAGGATTGCTAGGAAAACGACTCCCACATCAGCAAAGACAGCCCACCACATGGTGGCAAGACCCAAGGCCCCAAGCACCATGGTGACCAGCTTTACCCCCAGGACAAACGATATGTTCTGCAGTACGAGCCTCTTGGTCTTCTTTGCAACTCGCAAGGTCATCGGGATGGCGAGGATGTCGTTTTGGGATGTGTTACGGTTTCTGTATCAGATAACCTGATACTATATTGATATAAAATTCTAAAAAATTAGCAAAAAAGTTGTAATAGGAACTATATCGTGCTATTTTAAGAACGAATAGGATGTACATATGAATACAATCGATATAACCAAGAAGGTTGTTTTTACAAAAGAGGATATTGTACAATTGTTCGATACCCCCTCAGCCTGTCGGTACTGGTTAGAAACGGCGATTGATACTCGTTTGATTGAACGTGTCCGACGTGACATGTATGTAGTCATAGACCCCACAACAGGATGCGTGTATGCAAACAAATACCTTATAGGGGCGTGCATTAGAGCAACAGCCTGCATCTCATACCATAGTGCCCTTGAGTATCATGGACTTGCAAACCAGGTCTACAACATCATGTATGTTTCCGATAACAAGAAGTTTCGTCCTTTTGCCTATGCGGATGTTGAGTATACGTATGTATTCAATGATAATCCAAGGGGAATTGATCAGATCAACTATGGTGCGATCCTTAGGGTAACAAATAAGGAACGGACGATCATCGATTGCATTGACAAGATGAAGTATTCGGGAGGAATCGAGGAGATATTGAATGCTTTGGACTCCATCCAAAACATTCAGGAGCACATACTCCTTGAAATGCTGCACTACTACGACACTATGCGCCTATGGCAGAAAGCAGGATACCTGCTGTATATGTTCAAGGATACACTTCATCTGACTGATCAATTTTTCTGTCAGATAAAACCTAATGTGGGCGAGATAAAGCGTTATTTCCTACACAACTCTGGCATACAATGTGCTTATTACCCTGATTGGAAAGTGTATGCACCGACATATGAAAGTCTAGAGTCTCTTTTGCATGGGGGAGGGGAAGTATGAAAATCTATACCAAGCAGGAAATCGAAGCTGTTGCAGCGAATACCAACTTCATCAAGCGAAAAATGCATATGACTGAAATACTATGCCCGGCATCAAAGAATCCATCAAACAATCGCTCAGTATTGTTAAAAGACTGCAGAGAGAGAGTTTCCTGACAAGTCTTCTACCCTTGATGGTCATCTAGTTGGAGATTCTGGTGAAGTTCTTTGTTT
>DMAO01000348.1 GCA_003446545.1 Sphaerochaeta sp. | reverse complement strand
GGTACAGTCACAGCTTGTTGGCAAGAAGGTGCTGCTCATCGATGAGGTTGACGATACGCGCGCCACTCTGGCATATTGCGTAGGAGAGCTATTGAAGTTCAAGCCTGAGGAAATCGCAGTCTTGGTCCTTCACAACAAGCAGAAGGACAAGGATGTCGAGTTCCCGGTTGAGATCAAACGTTATTTTTCAGGCTTGGACTTGGGTGATGTCTGGATCAAGTATCCTTGGGATGCTGATGACATTGAAGAGCACACGACCAACGAAAGAATCATGCTTGAAGAAAGAGCCAAGGAGCGGACCTAATGAGCAACATAACATCAATCGTAGGGGCACAGTGGGGAGACGAGGGAAAAGGTCGTATAGTTGACTATCTGGCCGTCAATTCCGACATCGTAATCCGATACCAGGGCGGGGACAATGCCGGGCATACGGTCATCAACGAATACGGCAAGTTTGCCCTGCACATCATCCCCAGTGGCGTCTTCAACCCTGAAACCACCAATATTGTAGGGGCAGGTACTGTCGTAAACTTCGATACCATGGCAGCAGAACTGGCTTCCATCGCTACGAAGGGTGTTGAGATACACAACCTCTTCATAGACGTACGTGCCCACCTCATCATGCCCTACCACTGCGCCCTCGATGGTGCACAGGAACAATCCAAAAGCCAAAAGATGCAGATCGGTACCACAAAGAGGGGCATTGGCCCCTGCTATAGCGACAAGGCAACACGCTCGGGAATACGGGCAGCAGACCTGCTTGATTTTGACCGCCTGAAAAACCGCCTTGAGATGGCACTTCCCCAGAAAAATCGTGAACTCGCCTATTTTGGACTTCCTGAAGTTACAGTCGAAGAGATGCTCGCTCTCTGCTCCAAATGGAAGGACCAGTTCGGTGATAAGATCATCGACAGCGTCCCCTTGGTACGCCAGGCGTATGAAGACAAGAAAAAGATCCTGCTTGAAGGCCAGCTAGGTATCATGCGCGACCTTGACTGGGGCATCTACCCGTATACCACCAGTAGCAACCCCACCTCAGGCGGAGCTACCAGCGGGGCAGGCATTGCTCCTAGCAGGATCAGCGAAGTCATCGGAGTGGCAAAAGTCTACTCCACCAGTGTTGGTGGCGGACCCTTCATGACCGAACTCTTAGATGAGACAGGAAAGAAACTGCAGGATATCGGCAAGGAGTATGGTGCGACCACAGGAAGGCCCCGCCGCTGTGGTTGGTTCGATGCGGTAGCATCTGACTTCTCCTGCTGGATAAACGGCTTTACCAGCATCGCCCTTACCAAGCTCGATGTGCTTGATACCTTTGAGAAGCTGAAGATCTGTGTAGCCTACAAGGTAAACGGGGAGATCATCACCCACCTTCCGGAGACCGCCCTTCAGGAAGTCGCCGAACCCATCTATGAAGAGTACGACGGGTGGATGAGTGACACAACAGAAGCTCGCAAGTGGGAAGACCTTCCCAAGAACGCCCAGATCTACTGCAAGCGCCTCTCCTCTCTGGTGGGGGCTCCAATCAAGTATATATCCGTCGGACCTGAACGGGACCAGATTATTATTATGTAACTACAGCTAAAACACATGAGCGGTCTGCCTTCTGTCAGGCCGCTTTTCTTTGTCCCCACCCATCACAGTCTCCCGATACCAAACCAACCAAATCCATATTAGCTTTACACGCAAATACAACTTCGACAGTAGAGCGTTCTCTCTTTAGGGGAAAACTATTGCAGACAATCTAACATACTACAATCAGAGGAATTAGTAGTATATCAAGAAAGGAGTAATACACTGTGTGTACTGATTTGTGCAACGTATGATACATCTGATCATTTCTTTACCTAGGGTTACTAATCCTGACTGAACTGCTGAAAAAAGAAGCATCTCCCTTAGGCCTCTCATGCAAACTCTTCGCTAGAGTGTCATACGTCTTACCTGAATAGATACTAGTTATTATTTTTATGGTATAATTTTAAATATTTGGCATATCATGTATACCTGCATAGCAGGAATCTTATCCCCATACGCTGACATAGGTAGTGAGCATCTAAAATTCCAGAGGGTCTCCAAGTCATACAAGAGCTCCTACGTGGAGTCGGTATTGACCTCTGATGGTAGGTTTTTCTCCAAAAATCCGGATATTTCTTTTTTAGGTTATTGACATATGCCGGTAATACTTTTACTATGGGGATGTAATTGACATATGTCTATAACAGATCATGCAGAGAACTGCAGGACCTTACTAAGGAGCGACTATGCCTAGACCGAGAAAATGGAGAAATGTCTGTAGCCTTCCTGACTACAACAGGTTTGGCCCCCTTGGTGTCGGGGCTGGGCACCGGGAAGCCATCACCATGACTGTCGATGAATATGAGACCATCCGGCTCATAGACATGGAAGGGTTCAACCAGGAGATGTGCGCCAAGCAGATGAATGTAGCAAGAACAACTGTGCAGGGAATATATGAGGTTGCAAGGAAAAAAATAGCGGCCTGTCTGATAGAGGGCAAGGTGTTGCTCATCGAAGGGGGAGAGTACCTCCTGTGTGACCAGGACCATCCAAGCTGTTTTAATGAACGGGGGTGCAGACACCGCCGAGGACAGAATAGAACCGAACACTAGTAGTACCACGAACCTATTTGGAGGAATTTTATGATCATAGCAATCCCCTCTGACAAAGAGAGCCTTGATTCTGCAGTATGCGTCTCTTTCGGACGCTCACCTTTTTACTGTCTCTATGACACAGAGACCAAACAAAGCACGTTTCTTGTGAACAGTGCAGCAGACAGCCCTGGAGGAGCCGGTATCAAGGCAGCCCAGATCCTTGTGGACAACAAGGCAAACATTCTGATAACTATCCGTTGCGGAGAGAATGCGGCAAGGGTGTTGCAACCGGCCAATGTTGAGCTTTTCAAGGCCCTGAACCTGAGTGTCGCCGACAATATCTTCGCACACGCACAGAACAAGCTTGAGCCTTTGAAGGAGGTTCATGCGGGGTACCACAATGGCCATTGAACCGACTCTGGCTATTCTCAGTGGCAAGGGAGGCACGGGAAAGACTCTCGTATCAGTGAACCTTGCCTCAGTAGCCAAAAAAGCAACGTATATAGATTGTGATGTCGAGGAACCCAACGGGAATCTCTTCTTCAACCCTACCAAGGAATTTGGGAAGCTGGTCACCGTTAAGAAACCTGTGGTTGATGATGCCCTGTGCGACGGATGCCACATATGTGTGGATTTCTGCGCTTTCAATGCGTTGGCCCTTATTGGTAATCGCCTGATGATCTTTGATGATATCTGCCACAGCTGTGGCGGATGCCTTCATGTCTGTCCACAGAAAGCCCTTTCCGAACAGGAAAGCCCTGTAGGAGAGATGAGCATCGGACAATCGGGTACGGTACGCAGCATATCGGGCTACATGAATATTGGAGAAAGCTCCGGGGTCCCTATCATCGCTGAACTGCTTAAGCACAAAGATGATGGGCTGACCATCATAGATGCGCCCCCTGGAAGCAGTTGTCTTGTGACCGAAAGTGTTCGCCTCTCTGATTTTTGCATCCTGATAGCTGAACCCACCATATTTGGATCACATAATCTTGCAATGGTCTACTCCCTGGTAAGCCTGCTGGGCAAACCCTGTGCTGTGGTCCTAAACAAGACAATGGAAGGGGGAAACCCCTCTGAGGAGTTTTGTATCAAGAACAGTATACCAATCATCGGTAGGATTCCCTTCGACAAGAAGTTGGGCAGCCTCAACTCCGTTGGGAAGATAGTTGCCCGAGAAGACGAGCACTACCATGAGGTCTTCTCTTCCATCCTGAAGAAAGCCCTTGAGGAGGTACGCTCATGAAACAACTGCTAATCCTCAGTGGCAAGGGTGGAACAGGAAAGACCACCATCGCAAGTGCCTTTATCAAGCTTGCACAGGCTAAAGCCTTTGCCGACTGTGATGTCGACGCTCCCAACCTCCACTTGGTTATGGAAAGGTTTCCTGAAGAGAAAATCAGTGAGTACTACGGGCTTGATAAGGCTGTGATCGATCCCTCCCGCTGTACCAACTGTGGCATCTGTCTTGATGCTTGCCGCTTCGGTGCCATCGAGCAAAAGGACGGGCAACACATTGTAGATTCCATCGCCTGTGAGGGGTGTACGCTCTGTGCTTACCTTTGCCCGGAAAAAGCCATTACCATGGTGAAGGCAAAGGCAGGCGAACTGAAACTGTATAGCAATAAGGGTGCACACTTCTCCACAGCCACCCTTTCTGTGGGGAGCGGTACCACAGGATTGTTGGTTACCCAGGTGAAGGACCAGCTCAAGGGGGTTTCCCAGGAGACAGAATTTGCCATCATCGACGGATCACCAGGTATCGGGTGTCCTGTCATAGCCTCCCTAACCGGAGCAGATCTCGCCCTCATTGTAGCAGAGCCCTCCATCTCAGGTTTCAGCGACATGAAGAGGATCATTCTGACAGCTGCAAAGCTAGGGGTAACCATCGCCGTCTGTGTCAACAAGAGTGACACCAACGAAGAGCTCTCTGCCAAGATTGAGGCCTTTTGCTGGAAGGAGGGCCTCTACTTTGCAGGAATGGTTCCCTTTGACCCTTTAGCAGTCAAAGCTGTCAATGAGGGTAAGACCGTCATTGACTATTCCAGCCCTAGTGGAACGGCCGTTAGGGCCCTTTATACCAAAACCCTACAGATGCTTAAGGAGACAATACGAAAATGAAGATTACCGCCCTTGCAGAAAACACCTCTTGCAAAGAAGGGATCAAAGCTGAACACGGCCTCTCCCTCCTCATTGAGACACAGGAGAAGACAATCCTCTTTGACACTGGTGCCTCAGATTTGTTTGCACAGAACGCAAAGATGCTTGCTATCAACCTTGCAAAGGTCGACTTTGCAGTCCTCTCCCATGGTCACTATGACCATAGTGGGGGGATGAAAACCTTTTTGGAGCTCAACAGCAAAGCCCCCATCTACCTAAGGAAATCAGCCTTTGGGCCCTACTATGCAGAGCGAGAGGGAGGCAAAAATGAGTTCATCGGAGTCGATCAAAGTCTTCTCACCAACAACAGGGTCATCATTACTGGAAAGGAGACTCCACTGGGAAAGGGCCTTTCGCTTTTCTCCAACGTCAAGGGTGATCGCTTCTTTCCTACCGGGAACAAGAGCCTGCTCAAGAAAACAGAGGGTGGGTATGAAAAGGATGACTTTTCCCATGAGCAGAACCTTGTCATAGAGGAGGATGGCGTAAGCCTCCTGGTAAGTGGATGCTCCCATAGGGGAATAGTAAACATCGTTGACCACTTTCATACACTCTTCGGACACTACCCTACCCATGTTATCGGAGGTTTCCACCTCTATAACCACAGGACAGGAAAGCCCGAAAGTACTGAGACGTTGCATCAGATAGCGGATGCACTGCTGGCAAGTGGGGCAACCTACTATACCTGCCACTGTACAGGAGAGGAGAACTACCAGGTATTACACACCTTCATGGGTGATAAGGTGGAATATCTCTCTGGTGGAAAAACCTTAGACTTGGGGGCAGCTGAATGAACGATGGAAAAGAGACAACTGACTTTCGCTCACAACCTCACAAGCTGAGCACTATCAAGCACATCGTAGCAGTGGTCAGTGGCAAGGGTGGCGTCGGCAAATCCTTGGTGA
>DMAO01000178.1:2537-5929 GCA_003446545.1 Sphaerochaeta sp. | reverse complement strand
GGCACTCGCTCGGTAATGGAACCATAGGAATGCTTCCTCTACTCTCGCTTCGTTGGGGAATCAAACCCAAGACCCTCATTGACGGATAGACTCTAAACCTTCTTCCAGAACGTCTTGCAGTCTTTCTTATCGTCAATATTGAACTGTATTATCTTTTCAAGCAGGGCATAGTCCACAGCCATCTCCCATTTGATACGAAACAAGTTTATTGTCTGGCTATACCCAGCTTTAGCAATGTCCTCCGAGAAGAGACTCATACCTGTCACATCCGGGGAAACGGCAAGATGTTGTTTGGAAACGCTGAACCCTATGATAAAGGTGCCATGGTCAGTGAACATCGGCTGGTTCCACGCGATCTTGGGTACAAGGCCCGGGAATGTCTTTTGGATCCAGTTGAGAACTTCATTTGCTCGTTTCCTGTTTTCATCGTTTTCGATAGCCGCCAGGAATGGTACAAATGTGTCCATAATCTCCCCCTTCTTTACTTTTTCAGCTAGGTGACTGGAAAATCTTAGTGAATATCTTAGTATTTTGCTAGATTTCCATCCCTGAGAAATGAAAACGTCCTATATTGCTGCCAAAGCACAAGGGCAAGACTTCCGTCCTGCCCTTGTTTGATATGTTCCTATACTTTTCCTATCGTTAGACTCTTTGTTCTCAGTTTGGTTCTTCCTTATTCATCATTGAGGAACACCATCCCTACTCCAGGATGGCCTTGATCCTTCTCACCCCGGCAGAGGAGGATTGTTCCTTCTGAATCTTGAAGTGACCCATGGAGGAAGTATTCTCCACATGGGGACCCCCACAGACCTCCTTGGAGAAGTCGCCGATAGAGTAGACCTTAACCTGCTCGCCATACTTGCTCTCGAAGAACGCGATGGCACCGGCTTGCTTGGCCTCCTCTAGGGTCATGCTCTCAAATGTGACGTCAAGATTACGTTCTATCTGAGCATTCACCATGTCCTCCACCTGCTTGATCTCCTCTTTGGTCATGGCAGCGGGATGGGTAAAGTCAAAGCGAAGGCGATCGACTGTTATGTTGGAGCCTTTCTGCCCGACATGTTCGCCCAGTACTGTCCTCAGTGCCTTATGCAACATATGGGTTGCTGTGTGCAAGGCGGTTGTCTTGTCGCTATGGTCGGCCAAACCACCCTTGAACTGATGTTCGGCACCACTGCGGCTGACTTCCTGATGCTTTTCAAAAGCTGCCTTGAACCCCTCTTCATCAACGGTGAACCCATGCTCCTTAGCAAGCTCACGGGTAAGTTCAACGGGGAAGCCATAGGTATCATAAAGCTTGAAGGCTGTCCTACCGCTCAGCTGGCGGGAAGAGCCCTTCAACAGGTTGGGAAGCATCTTCTCAAACTCGCGTTCTCCCTTGATCAGGGTTTCAGAGAATTTGGTCTCTTCAGCTGCAAGCTCCTGGAGGATAAAAGCCTTGTTCTCCTGCAGTTCTGGATAGGGTTCGTTATAGAGTTCAAGCACAATGAGAGCCAGTTCTCCTAGGAACGAGCCCTCGATCCCAAGCTTGTGACCATGGCGTACGGCTCTCCTGATAAGGCGTCTGAGGATATAGCCCTGCCCAACATTGGAAGGAGCCATGCCTTTGGGGTCGCCAAGGATGAAGACGCTGGTGCGGACATGATCGGCGAGAATACGGATGGAGACATCAGTCTCCTCACCACTGCCATAGGTCTTTCCACTAAGCCCCTCGATGCCAGCAATGATAGGGGCAAAGACCTCAGTCTCATAGACTGACTTCTTGCCCTGAAGAATTGCTATCGTGCGTTCGATGCCCATTCCAGTATCAACACACTTCCTTTCCATCTCGGAGTAGGAGCCGTCGGCATGCTTCTTGTAGCCCATGAACACATCGTTCCAGATTTCAAAATACTTGCCACAGTGACAACCAGGACGACAATCAGGACCACAAGAAGGACGCCCTGTATCCATGAACATCTCACTGTCTGGTCCGCATGGGCCGGTCTCACCTGCAGGACCCCACCAGTTGTCCTCACGGGGAAGGTAATAAATCCTATCGGTAGGGATGCCATGCTTTTTCCAAGCAGCGGCAGCCACCTCGTCACGAGGGACTAACTCATCACCTGCGAATACTGTCACAGAAAGAAGGGAGTGGTCGATACCCAGCACGTTGGTCAAAAACTCATAGCTGAAATCGATCGCATCCTCTTTGTAGTAGTCTCCAAGTGACCAGTTGCCCAACATCTCAAAAAAGGTGAGATGGTGTGGGTCCCCAACAGCCTCAATGTCACCGGTACGGATGCATTTCTGGAAGTTGGTCAGTCGTTTCCCAGAAGGATGGTCGGCACCCAGGATATAGGGTACCAGCGGATGCATACCGGCTGTGGTAAACAGGACAGTCGGATCATTCTCAGGGATCAGGGAAGCACCACTGATTTGTGTGTGGCCTTTTGATACAAAGAAATCAATATATTTCTGTCGTAGTTGGTTTGCTGTTAGTTGGTTTTTCATATGTGGTGATAGTAGTATTCCCAACGAAGGCATGTCAAGGCAGATTAGTGCCTCTAGAGGGAGAACAGGTCGAGTTGCACGCTCTTTTTCTCCACTTTACCAACCTGTTCACACCTCTTTACAGCTTTCTCCAGGACCCGGGGTATATCACTGGCCTGCTTTACCACAAAAACCCTCGGGCGGTTGGCGAACTCTTTTGGCCAAAGGAAACTATGGTTGTCCAGACTGCTCTGGTACAGGAACAGATACTTCTTCTGCTCCAAGGCAAAGGCAGCCTGCCTGACAGCGCCTCCCCCATCACGATCCTCCACCACAACGGAGGCCAGCGAGAGGGCACTCATCAGACGGTTACGCAAGAGAAAGAACCACTTCTGAGTCGATGATGAGGGGGCGAACCTGCTGACTAGGGCTCCTCGCTTGGCTATCTCCCCCTGTAGCTGTGCATGCTCTGGGGGATAACAAGAAGTCAGGGGGGTTCCCAGGACGGCAATGGTGGGAAACCCATTATCCAAGGCTGTCTTGTGTGCCACACCGTCAATACCCAAGGCAAGTCCGCTTGCCACAACATACGACCTCTTGCCAATTGCATATGCAGATTGGGCGGCACTCCTCTTCCCTTCCAGAGAAGGACTTCTAGTTCCTATGACTGAAATCGAGGGTTGGCTTAGCAGAGAGGCATTGCCCTGCACATAGAGAAAGCGCGGACAGTAGGCAAAGCTGTCTACCTGCTTCGGCCAGAGCGGATGCTCCCAGGTCAGGACCTGGACAGTACTTGGCATAGCCTCAAAGCTCGGGCGACAGGCAAAATAAGCCTTGCTGAGAAGGTCCTCTGCAACCCCTGAGAGGGAAGCATATTCCCGAAGATGGAGCAACAGGGGCTCACTCGTATCAAGAGAGGT
>DMAO01000178.1:0-2487 GCA_003446545.1 Sphaerochaeta sp. | reverse complement strand
AGCGCCTGATGCCATCTCTGATCCATAGGTCCTCCAGACAAACTCTACCATGAGCAGAGTATGCTCTGCAATCATCAAAAGAAGGAGGAGTTGTCTCTTCTTGCAAGAAGTGACAGCTCCCATACCTTACTACAAGGGACAAAGGACTATTTGGTCAGGGCCTCTGCAATTCCCTTCATCTCCTGAAGGTTCTCTTGCTTGGGGTTCCAGTTTACCTTGACCTTAGGCCCGACAACCTCAAATCCTGCTTTGACCAGATGCTCTTCCAATACCTCTACGCCTTCACCACTCCAACCATAACAGCCAAAGACCGCAGCCTTTTTCTTCTTGAGCTTCAGCTCAAAAAGAAAGTGGAGCCAACCGGCTACTGAGGAGAGAATACTTTGTCCCACCGTGGGGGACCCGACGGCAATGGCCTTTGAGATGAAGACCTGCGTCATGATGTCATTCTTGTCAGTCTGGGAGATGTTGAAAATCTTGACCCTGGTATCAGGGGCCAGGACCTGTATCTCCTTGGCCAAGGCATGGGCAAGAGACTTGGTCCCATCCCACATGGTGTCATAGACAATGGTGATCTGGTCCTCCTGATAGGTATCCGACCACTGGGCATACTTCTCTACAATCTGCAAAGGATTATCACGCCAGATGGCACCATGGCTGGGGGCAATGATGTCTATAGGTAGGTTCAGCTCAACAATTTCCTCAATCTTGCGCTTCACCAGGGGTGAGAAGGGGGCGAGAATGTTTGCATAGTACTTCAAGGCCTCTTCCCAAAGCAGACACGGCTCAGCCTTGTCGTTGAAAAGTTCCTCAACTGCAAGGTGCTGGCCAAAGGCGTCGTTTGAAAACAGGATATTGTCCCCGGTCATGTATGTAGCCATGCTGTCAGGCCAGTGAAGCATGCGCATCTCGACAAAGACAAGGCTCTTGCCATTGCCGATATCAACGCTGTCACCAGTCTTGACTACCTTGAAATTCCATTCGGGGTGGTGATACTGGCCAACAAGAGACTTGATTGCATTTGCTGTGCAGTAGATTGGAGTATTGGGGATTTTCTCCATCAGGTAAGGAAGAGATCCGCTATGGTCTACTTCACCATGGTTCATCACGATGAAATCAATCTGAGCAAGGTCTATCTCCCGCTCGAGGTTTTCCCTGAACTCCCTTTCATAGGGTCTCCAGATAGTGTCGATAAGAGCGGTCTTCTCTTCCTGGATAAGATAGGCGTTTTGGGAAGAGCCATGGTTTACCGAATAGTCAGACCCATGGAATGTCTCCAACTCCCAGTCTATCTTTCCAACCCAAGACACATTGTTCTTTACCAATCTCTTCATTGTATCGCTCCTTTTTTGTATTTCGGAAAGAGAATCGAGTTCTCTTTGTATATGTGCAAGAAGATGTCCTCAAAGAGTGTTTTCATCGAGGCATAGGTGGCTACATAGGTCGGACACCCATCTTCAGGTGCTTCGAATGACCGGGTTGCCTCTTGCAGGCTCTTGATCAGAGCTCCAGCCGCTTCATGGTCATCCTCCAATGATTCTACCATTTTAATGGACTGGGGTGTAGATTCCTCCCTCAACAACGGGAACACCTCTTCCTCTTCTAGCACGAAGTGCTGCAACAGCTCCTTACGCAGGTCACTGAACAAGGAGTGGACCCTCAGCAGCTCTTCCTTATGATTCTTATAGTGAGAGCGGAGGATGGTATTCAGTTTGTCATCAACCTCGGCAATAAGAGCACGTTCTGCACTATGGTGGGTAGCCTCTATGTGGTCGATAAGGGAGGCAACACTCAAGCCATGGAGTGAGGGGTCGACAGTTGCCTTGTAGTTGTCTTGGGCATCGGCGAGAAAAGTTGCAAGGGAAGAGAGAAACTCCGACCGTTCATACCCAGCTTCTGCGATTGCCTCATACAGCATATGGTCACCTCTGCAGCAATAGTCGATGTGTTTCTCATTGAAGAATATGGTGGCAAGGGGGTATGCCTTTACCACACTTGATAGTTTCTGATTTTTCATGGTGTATCTCCTTATAGAGAGAGGATACTACAAAAAACGGAGACCAACTATGATTCAAATCAATGTACGTCAATACAACTAAAAAAAATAAAAATACACCTCATTCTACTCTGAAGCAAGAAGCTCCAAGGAGGGGATATCCACCAGAAGGATTCGTTTTTTCCCTGCGACAGATAGCAAGCCATTCTCTTGCATCAGAGACAGTTTGCGGTTGACTGTCTCCTTGGTAAGATGGATTGCATTTCCAATTTCCTCTTGTGAGAGGGAAACGGTAACGCCCCCTGTTCTTCTCACTCGTTCCAAAAGGAACATGGCAATGCGTTTCTTTACACTCTTGGTTGCAAGCATCTCCACCTGCAGGCGATATTGATCGAGCTTTCCATTGAGGTAGGTCATGACACGCAGACCAATATGAGGGTCACTGAGCATGAGAATTCGTATGTCGCTGCTTGCAATGGTGCATATGCCCA
>DMAO01000331.1 GCA_003446545.1 Sphaerochaeta sp. | reverse complement strand
CTAGAGATACTTGTATTTTCCTTATAGTTTAGCAGTTCCTTTTCTATGGACATCGCATCACCCTCTCTAGAAATAAGTATATCTCATAAGCAGAAAAACTCAATGTATTTTCACACTATTCTTAAATAGTGTGAAAATACATATACTAATGGAACTATTACAATATCTAGGCTGTTTTCTCGATACCTACAGACTTACCTGCATTCCCACAGTCGGCCCTATCATGAGCGTTGGGGCATTTTCCTTGTCCTTGAAGACCAGGCGGGTCAGGTAAGGGCCTGCGAAGCCTAGGACGCTTCCTATCGCAGCACCTGCAAGCACATCAGTGACAAAGTGATTGCCACTTGCTACCCGTAGGACAGCGGTGGTTGCAGCTAGAGCCCAGGTGGCAGCGGTGACTGCCCTCTTGTAGGGAGAATCAGGATAGTTGAGGGAGAAAACTGTCTGGGTATAGGCCGCTGAGCTGAAGGCCATCAGTGTATGCCCAGAAGGGAATGACTGATTGGAATCAGAAGTGTCTGCAGGTTGTGTAGCATCATTGTCGGGAAGCAGATAGGGTCTTTGCCTTGATATGGTGTTTTTTAGAACCGTCCTCATAGAATAGGAAGCAAGCGAAGTTACCCCATAGCTAAGGCCTGTCTCAACCCAGTCTGAAGCAGGAGAGGCAAACAGGAAGGAAGCAGGGGCAGACATGGTCAGACCCAAGGTAAGATCACTGGCTAGAGAGAGATTTTCGTTATAGGGGTAGATTGCCTGTCCATCGAGCCAGTTGATCGCCAGTAGGGGGGACGATACAGCGATAAAAATTATGAGAAAAATCCCTAGCTTTCTGGTATGTTTCATGTGATCTTCTCCCTTTTCTGTAGTGCAAGTGTATAAGGGAATGTATCTTTTCTCAAGAAGAAAATGAACCTAATGTTCCCTTGCTGCTTACTATTCGCCCTATAGGATTTCTTCTTTCTCATCGTCCGCCCGCTCAAGGGCAAAGCGTATGTCTGACCGGGAAAAACCACGACTGAGCAGTTTCTGCAGAGCAAGGTCTGGCTCATATCTACGTATTGATACTCCATAGGCCTTGCTGACGGCTTCTACAAGGAGTTCTTCAGAAAAGGCTTCCTCAAGTGCACGTTCTGCATCCTCGTGGTTTACACCCTTTGCCAGCAGCCTCTGCCTAAGAAGGCTCTTCCCTTCAGGATTCTTCCTTTGCCTGCTAAGAATGAAAGACTGGGCATAGCGATATTCACTAAGAAGATCTTGGTGGATAAGAGTCTCTAGGACTTGAGTAATATGGGCTTGGCTGTAGTTTTTCTTGAGTAGTTTCTGCTTCAACTCAAGGGAGGTGTGTTCCCGTCTGGTGAGATACTGCAAAGCCTGTTCACGACAGTTGAGCAGGAGTTGCTCATCCCTTAGGGAGTCTGCCATTTCTTCAGCGATCGGTTGGCTTAGCGGCAGGCTTCTTGAGAGGAAAAGTCTTGCTGAGATAAAAAAAGGGGAAAGCCCCTCCTGAAGGATAAAATATCCCTCACCGGAGGCTTTCCGCTCGATTGTCGCAAACACAGTTTAGCGCTTGGAGAACTGGAACTTGGCTCTTGCACCAGGCTGACCGTATTTCTTACGCTCAACCATGCGGGAGTCACGAGTCATGAATCCGCTTGTATGCAACACAGGGCGATAGGCTTCATCATGGGCAACCAGAGATCTGGAAATACCATGGCGGATAGCACCTGCCTGACCTGAAGGACCGCCACCAACTACGTTTACGAGTATATCGAACTTGGTAACAGTATCAGTAACCTGAAGAGGCTGTTTGACGATGTAGGTCAGCATTGGACTACCGAAGTAAGCATCAACGTCCCTACCATTAACAATAATCTTGCCATCACCCTCTCGGAGATAGACACGAGCGATGGCTGTCTTACGACGACCCACGCCATGACCAAGATCTACAACTTTCTTAACTTCTTTCTTTGCCATATTTCGTTCCTACCTTAGATTTCAACCGTTATGGGCTGTTGAGCTTCCTGCGGGTGTTTTGCACCAGCATACACTTTCATGTGGGTGAACAACTTGCGACCGAGCGGACCCCGGGGAAGCATTCCCCTGACTGCATGTTCCATGGGGAACTCAGGTTTGCGCTTGATCATATCAGCATAGTTGGTTTCGCGAAGACCACCAGGATAACCGGAGTGATGGTAGTACATCTTGTCTTCGTACTTGTTGCCAGTGAGGGCTGCTTTCTCAGCATTGATGATGATCACGAAATCACCCATATCCTGGTGAGGGACATACTCGGGCTTATTCTTCCCACGGAGGATACGTGCTGCGGCAACAGCTACTCTACCGAGTTCCTTTCCCTCCGCATCTATCAGATACCATTTCTTCTGAACTGTCAGCGGTTTTACAAAAATAGTTTTCATCTATTCATCCTGTTCGGCAAGGTCCTGCCTTGCTGTAGTGTTTTGGTTCATGGTCAATAGGACATACTTCCATACACAAGGACTCCTGTCAAGCAACGCCCAACCAGCAGCCGATGGAAAATGTCATACCGCCATCTGTCTATCCATTATAGTGCATACTGCTCTGCCAACTTCAGAAATAAGGCAATATCGCCCTTGGAGTACTCTCCGGGGGTGATAAGCGGTATATCCGCTGAAGGGGGAAGGACAACCTTGAGGCTTAAAGCCTCTTGGGCGAACTCCCTGTAGCGCGAAGAATCGAGGTGCGTAATTCCGTACGGACCCCGCGTCTCAAACAACCCATACAGAGGATTGGTCTTGCGCTTGGCAACTGCTTCTTCCGACTCAAGGCTTTGTATCAGTGTCGCTACCGTCTTGATGAGCAAATCAAGTAACAGCGGTGAAACAGGGTCTGAAGGCGGCATTTCATCTGCCAGTGCTTGCCCCTTAATGCATACGACCTGAGGTATGAAACTCCCTGGGAAAGGTAGGATAGGGAAGAGCAACTCGGAATCTGCCCCGCCGACCTCTAGGTACGGACGCCAAAAGGACACTGGATGATGATCTGTTG
>DMAO01000234.1:691-6432 GCA_003446545.1 Sphaerochaeta sp. | reverse complement strand
AAGAATCTTCGGTCCACACGGGAAGAAAGTGTTGCATAGTAATTGCCTCCAGAAGGCTGAGAGTTTTTCTTTTCTATGAAATGTCTGGTAGCTTCCTCGGAAATGTGCCTGTATTGGTTGCTATCTATTTTTCTTGCATCCAGTGCTTTTCGAGCGATGACAACAGGACCACAACTGAAGAACAAAGCTAGTTGCATTATTCGATTGACCAGAGAAGCTTCATCAGTTCCACTTTCTTTCCACTTGGAGAGGAATACGTTACTTGGGACAAGGACTTCTGCGGCTACAGCATTACAGAGGGTTTCAATTGAACTAACGTTCTTCCCAGAGCTATATCTGTCATTGAAAAGATTATTGACTCCCAGGCAAATATGAACAAATTCGTGAAGCAGGGAAAATAACCTACCATTGGTTGAATCATTTGTATTAATAAAAATCAAAGGAGCATAATCATCAATAATGGTCAATGCTCGGAACTCATGTACATCCAGAGGCCTGTGCGTATTACCACGAACAATGCCATTCATCATTACAACAATCCCTGCATCACTTATAACAGTTCTCAATTTCTTAAAAGAGTCTTCAGCATTTTTGGTTTTTTCGAACCAGTTCTCTGCTAATCCGAGAGTATCCCGGATGTAAGTGGAAATAGTGCCAATATCTGTGATATCCTTGAGCTTCCCAACAACAGAATTTATATCAGCACCTTCAGCATTGAGATTATTCTTGGTCCACTCAATTATCTGTTCCATATCTTGAATGGTATCTATCAAATCCCTACTTGGTTGCTCAAATTCCTGACTTTTTATTGTTCTGTATTCGAGCAGTGTAATTTTTTCCATGGGTGGAGTCTTAAGGAAAAAATATCCTAATGGAATACGAGTGTCTCTACTGGCTGCTTCAATCTGATTGTAGGTCGGGATCTTAGTACCTCTTTGCCATTCTTTAATCATTGGCAAAGTTTTCGGAATAACACTATCGGAAGTGGTTTGTTTAACCACCCAATCGAGGATATCTTGGGATATGGTATAATTTACCTGCATGTAAAACTAACTCCATTAAGCTCAGACAAAAACAGATTTGAAACCTGTTTTTCTGATAAAACCACTATCTACAAATCAAATCTTCTTCAAATATTATACCATACTTCCAGTTCTTCACGAAAAAAACAAGAGGAAGCAATAATTGCAATCCATCCCTGAGACGTCTCAGAAGGCTTTCATACTGTTTGACAAGCCCCTTGTACTTGAATCGGGCTTTTCTCTAGCCTGTTTGAGATGAAGGATCTATCTGCAAGTGTTCATAGGGTTTGTTGAATATGAAAAAAGCCGACCTCCTCATTTCAATGAGTAACTGACTTTTTTCTGTGTATCCAATACATCCAACAACGTTACCCAAGTCAGGACTCAATCTTCCCTGGAAACCTATTTCGGCCTTCCTGGGAAGAGAACAAGCTTATACTCTACCTGTTTTCCCTACTTGTCCCCATACTCAGGCACAATGCAGATGAACACGAAAGGTTCGTCCCCTGTTTGGGAAATCTGATGGAGGATATCGGAAGGAATATAGGCTGTGGAACCTGAGGTGAGAGGATAGTCCTTGCCATCCATGAAGAGCATTCCCTTGCCTTCCACACCATAGATGATATGTTGCCAGGGATGGGCATGACGGGGTGCAAAGCCTCCCTTGCCCAGGGTGAACATCCTCATGACGTGGTCCTTCCACCCTTGGGCAGGACCTACGAGTACCTGTTTGGTAACCTTGTTGGAAGAGGGGCTCTCTATCTGCTTTTTTTCAATCTCGTCACGATGTGATACAAACATAGCATTTCTCCTATTTGCCTTGCAGCTTTTCCATGACCCAATCGGTTCTCGATCCACTCTCACCTGTGCTGGGGCAGGTACCTTTTCCCAAGAGCTCATCCACCACTGTCTGGATCAGAGGTTGGGCAACATGCTCAGGTGGATCATCTACAGCTATGGTCTGTTCCCCTTTTTCAGTTCTGATATATATTGGCTCTTCAAGCGAAAGGACCGAGTAGGACAATTCCCCTTTGCTACCACAGATGATGGTCTTATCCTCATCCTTGTACGTATTGAAGCAGAAGATGCCGCTTCCCATGACATTGTTCGCATGCTTCCAGCTACCGCTGACGATATCTTCAGCAGCATAGGCCTTGCTCTGGTTCTCTGCAAATCCCTGGGCTTCCTTGATGGGTCCGAAATACCAGTCTAAAAGATCCAGGGCATGCGAGCCGACATCCAGCAGGAGTCCGCCTCCAGATAACTCGGGGTTGACTCTCCAGGAGCGCTCCTCCTGTTTGTCCGCCTCTGGAAGGCTCTGGTGCATTGAAACATGCACATACCGAATCTCACCAATGATACCGCTATCGAGCAGAGCCTTGATCTTCAGGAACTTGGGAAGGGCTCTGCGATAGTAGGCACTGAAAAAGGGAACCCCCCTCTCCTTACAGAATGCGGTAATCCTTCTGCTATCTTCACTGGATATGCCCAAGGGTTTCTCGCAGTACACAGGTTTGCCCGCCTCTGCGACCTTGAGTGTGTACTCCATATGGGATGATGGATGGGTGGCGATGTAGATGGCGTCCACTTCAGGATCGTCGATGAGCTTCTGCTCATCATCATACCAACGTGGTACATTGTGCCTCTTTGCGTAATCAGCGGCTTTCTCGCTGTTTCGGCGCATTACAGCAACCAAGGAGGACCCCTCGGCTTTTTGCAAGCCCGGACCGCTCTTCTTTTCGGTCACATTCCCACAACCTATGATGCCCCAACGGATCGTTTTCACATACTCCTCCTTGTTGTTCTTTGTATCCTAATTCTATTTTTCCTGTTGTATTACTTCTGCTCCCACCCAAGCAACTTTGAAAGGTTATTGCACTCACTCAGGATGGAAGCGACAATACGCTTCTTGTTCTCAGGATCGAATCTGAACAGGGGCCAGGAAACGCTCATCGAAGCAATTGCCCTTCCCGTATAGTCCCTGATAGGTGCCCCTATGCAGAGCGTTCCCATCTCATGCTCCTCGTCATCAGAAGCCCAGCCCTGATTTCTGACTTTTTCCAACTCAGACAGCAATGCCTTCTCATCTCTGATGGTATTCGGGGTGAAAGGCTTGAGCGGCACCTCACCAAGATATTGCTGAAGCTCGTGCTCAGTCATATCGCTGAGCAGGACCTTCCCAATGGCAGTGCAGTAGAGGGGAATGGTTTTCCCCACTCTGCTGTACATGCGAATGGTGAAGGAGGACTCCTTCTTCAGTACATAGACAGCTGTCTTGCCCTCAAGTACGCCCATGTGAACCGTCTCCCCCAGTTCTGTGCAGAGCTTCTGGGCAACAGGGTTAGCCAAACTGATAAAATCAATGTGCTCCAATCCATGCGAACCCAAGGAGAACAACTTCAGAGTCAGACTATACAGGTCAGTGGGGTCTCTGTAGACATAGCCAAGGCTGACAAGTGTAGACAGGAATCTGAGCAGGGTAGCCTTAGGCAATCTGGTCTCCTTGGCAAGGTTCTCAAGATTGATATGTTGGTATTGTGAGAGTGTTTCCAGTATGGCAATGGTACGTACCACCCCACTGGTCAGTTGTTTGTCCCCCTGCAGTTCAGATCCTTTGTCATTCATGTTTTTATCCTTCAAAATAGGCCTTAGCATTCTCAAACGAGATGTTCTTCACAACACTGCCCAGCATCTCCCTGTCGGAAGGGATCTCACCATCTTCAGCCCAGGTGCCGAGTATGTTACAAAGAATTCTCCTAAAATACTCATGTCTGGGGTAGGAAAGGAAAGATCGGCTGTCAGTGAGCATACCGATGAATCGTGGCAACAGACCAAGGTTTCCTAAGGTTTTCATCTGCTGTTCCATCCCATCCTTATGGTCTGTAAACCACCAGGCTGAACCCAGCTGGATCTTTCCTGGTATTCCACCCTGATAGCAGCCCATCAGGGAACCTAGGGTATAGTAATCCTTGGGGTTGAGGCTGTATAGGATGGTCTTGGGGACATCTCCTGTTGAGGATAGGGCACTGAGGAAGGCTGAAAGACCCTCTGCAATTTCCTTGTCATGGGATGCGTCGAATCCTGTATCGGGACCGAGAAGCTTGAACATACGCCCGTTGTTGTCCCTGATCGCAGCAAAGTGCAGCTGCATGGCAATGTCACGCTTTGCATAGGCGCGGGCCAAATGTGAAAGGACGAACGTCTTATAGGCCTCGACCTCCTCCTTGTTCAGGGTTGCACCAGCAAGCTTCTTGCCAAAGATGGCATTGACTTCACTCTCGCTTCTGAACACAGCAGGAGCTGTCACCAAAGCGTGGTCGGAGGCCTTACATCCATGTGCAACAAAGAAGTCCAGGCGCGCGATAAGGGCAGTGACAACATCTGTTGCTGAATGGATTTCCATCGAGGCAGCTTTTGAGAGAAGGGCAACATACCCGATGAAGGACTCCTTCTCGATGGCCAAGGCCTTGTCTGGGCGGTAGGAGGGAAGCACCTTTGCAGGGAAGTCCTTCTGGGAAGCAATATTCTGATGGAAGGCTAGGTCATCGGCAGGGTCGTCGGTAGTACCCACTGCGTAGACCTTGAACTGTTTCATGATACCTGTAACCGAGAGGTTTGCATCGCTTGCGAACCTACGGTTGGTCTCCTCATAGATAGCCTTTGCACTCTTGGTGTTCAGCGGTTCGTGAATGTCAAAATAGCGCTGCAACTCCAAATGGGTCCAGTGGTAGAGAGGATTGCCCAGGGCATTCTCTATGGTTTGGGCCCAAGCATAGAACTTGTCGAACGGATCGGCCTCTTTACCGGTGATAAGCTCTTCGGATATTCCATTGGAACGCATTGCTCTCCACTTGTAGTGGTCACCCCCTAGCCAAGCATCGGTGATGGTGGTAAAACGCTTATCAGTTGCAATCTCCTGAGGGATAAGGTGACAGTGGTAGTCGAAGATTGGTTGGTCTTTCGCAAACTCATGATACAGCATCTCTGCTGTCTTGGTCTGTAAGAGGAAATTCTCACCCATAAATTGTTTCATAGCAGTACTCCTTCCTAGAGGATGACCCCATCCTTGAATAGGGAAATCTCGGCGTAGCCGTTTATTTCATTCTTAGTCTGTTCCTCACCTGAGGCAACCCTTCCCATCAAGGCAATGAAGTCATTGAGTACCGCTTCGTTGTCTTCAGATAGCAAGCGACCTGCATCAAAGTCAATCCAGTTGGCCTTCTTTGCTGCCAAAGCAGTGTTTGAGGCTATCTTTACCGTAGGAACCGGGGCCCCTAAGGGAGTTCCTCTGCCTGTAGTAAACAGGATGATATGTGCACCGCTTGCACTAAGGGCTGTAGTCGAGACAATATCGTTGCCAGGGCCCGATAACAAATTCAAACCTCGCTTGGAAACCTTCTGCCCATAGTCGAGCACCGCCACTATTGGGGCCTGTCCGCCTTTTTGGATAGCGCCGATGCTCTTATCTTCCAGGGTGCTGATACCCCCTTCCTTGTTGCCAGGGGAGGGGTTTTCATAGATGGCCTGGTCATGGGAGATGAAGTAATCCTTGAAGTCGTTGATGAGCTTGACGGTCTCTTCAAATACCTGTCTGGTAACTGAGCGGTTCATCAGGATCTGTTCGGCACCGAACATCTCAGGGACCTCAGTAAGGAGAGAAGTCCCCCCCATGGCAGTGAACTCATCGCAGAAACGCCCGACTAGTGGGTTTGCTGTGAT
>DMAO01000234.1:0-619 GCA_003446545.1 Sphaerochaeta sp. | reverse complement strand
GCCGCTTTCTATTTCGTCCTCAACGTCCTGGCTGGTGAGGAACTTAACCCGTGAAGGGTCAACATCGCCTACCAAAGCCTTGAAGGAGGCTGGTGTGTTATTCTCACATCCCAGCGATAGGACCAGGACCCCACCGGCATTGGGGTGGTGCACCAAGTCCGAGAGTATGGTCCTGGTTGCCTCATGGTCGGCTCCAAGCTGGGAGCACCCGTAGGGGTGTGTCCAGACATGGATGCCATCATACTCATAGGAGGCAAAGGCACCCTTTGCCCAATCGATCAGATTTTCGGCAACCTTGTTCACACACCCGACGGTGGGGATTATCCACAGCTCGTTACGGATGCCTATCTGGCCATTAGTACGCCTATATGCCTGGATCGTGGGAATCTTCCCTTCCCAACTCTTGCGCCTCTTCTCAGCCTTTTCCCTGTAGGAGGCACTTTCCTCTTGGTCATAGTGGTACTCGGCCTTCTCACTCAGCAAGGTGCTGATGTTCGTAGAATGGACATGACTACCCAAGGCAATCGCTTCTCTAGCCTTTCCTATGGGATAACCGTACTTGATCACAGGCTCGTCTTTCTGGATATCCTTGATGGCAAACTTGTGCCCTGCAGGGATA
>DMAO01000193.1:1203-2527 GCA_003446545.1 Sphaerochaeta sp. | reverse complement strand
TACCGAGCGAGGGAGGGGAAAGCAAGGTGAGATAAATCGCCCCTTGGCTCGGAAAAGGAGGCAACGCCTCCTCTCTCCAGAGCTTGCCCTGGGGTATTGATACCTTTCATTCCTTTACCCTGTGCAGATCTTGTTGGCGAGAACCCTTTTGGGGGCCCTTTTCCCATTCCTGTGCAATCCCAGAAAGATGGTGTACAAACAAAAGGCCGACTGTCACAGAACTTGAACAGGGATGAAACTGCAAAAAAAGGCTTGCAAATATTACTATACTAATGTTACCCTTTTCCTATGGATACACAGGAAAAGCTGGATATTCTCAGCCGTGATGCGCAGTATGACCTATCATGTGCGTGCGGTACAAAGAACCCTGAGGAACATCGCAAGAAGAACCATGCTGGAGATGGTTGGCTCTATCCAACTACGACTGCCAGTGGGGGGCCAGGGATCATTCTCAAGACACTTATGGGAAACCGTTGTGCTAACGACTGCAAGTACTGCCCCCTGAGGGTGGAGAAGGATTTCCGTCCTGTGGCTTTGTCCCCCTATGAGATGGCATCCTTTTTCTATGAATTCCAGCTCAGGCGTCCCCTTATTGGAATATTTCTCTCCAGTGCTGTGCTTGGCGATGGAGACAAGACAATGGATATGCTGGTTTCAACGGCTGAAATCCTGCGCAAACACTTTCGTTACCGTGGGTATATTCATCTGAAGATTATTCCAGGGGCGAGTAGGGCGAGTATTGAGAGTGCACTGTCCTATGCTTCTGCGGTATCACTAAACATTGAGACTCCAGGAGCCAAGCATTTCTCCCGGCTTACCACCATGAAGGAGTATCAGAAGGATATCATCGATCCTCTCACCTTCATCGCCGAACAGACACGAAGGGGAGGGCGTTTCTCTCGTGTGTCCACCTCCAGTCAGTTCATTGTCGGTGCAAGTGATGAAAGTGATCAGGAGATTCTCTCCTACGGAAGTCGCATGTATTCCAACCTTAAGGTGGGAAGGCTCTACTTCAGTGCCTACCAAGGTGGACTTGGGGATCCTTCCATACCTGGAGAGCAAAACAGGGAGGTCCAAACCGAACAGCTAATGCTCTTTGACCTCGGACCTCAAAAGGGGACTTCTGCCGATGCCCTGATGCGTGAACACAGGCTCTACCAGGCTGACTGGCTCTTGAGGAAGTATGGTTTTTCCTATGATGATCTTGTCTTTGGCAAGAGTGGGAACCTCAACCTGCATAAAGATCCTAAGTTGGTATGGGCTGAGAGCCATCCTGATAAGTTCCCAGTTTCGGTCAAGAGGGCTTCTAAGGAACAGTTGCTCA
>DMAO01000193.1:0-1167 GCA_003446545.1 Sphaerochaeta sp. | reverse complement strand
TTGGAAGACCTACGTCTTCCACCCGCAACCCTGAGAAAAGCCAGAACCTTCCTTGAGATGTGAATTCCGGCTTGAGTGATTAGTGACAAAAGCATACAATAGTCTCCATGTTGCAGCTGTATATCTCATTCTTCTTTGTCTACTCTATCTTTGCGATAGTGAATCCCTACTTACAAGTGTTGTTGCGTAACAGCGGGTATTCCTACGAGGCCGTAGGAGTGTTGTTGGGCATCTTTGAGGTGTCTGGTATTGTTGGGCCCCTGGTAGTGGGAAGGATTGTCGACAAGACAGGCAGGCTTAAGGATACGGTGCTCATCGCAACAGCTGCCTCAGCCCTTGGTCTGATCATCCTGGGCTATAATGGTCCTGTGTGGCTTACCATTATTTCATTGGTCATAACAGCATTCTTTTTGCGTTCGCTCTTGCCCCTCGTCGATACGGTGGCAACCAACCGTTTCAACGGAAATGCTCAGAAGTACTCCCATATCAGGGCCTTTGGTACATTGGGTTTTGTGGTTTTTTCCTTGGCATACTCAGCTTTGGGAAGACCTGTCATTACAGATAATTCCAGCATTATCATGTATGCCCTACTTGGGTGTCTGCTTTTCTTCCTGCCCGTTTTGAGCTGGAAGGAAGGGAAGATGCAGGCAATCGGAAAAAAGAAGACTATGACAAAACCCAAAAGAAAACCTTTCGCTGACAACCCCTGGTTTGACTCTGCCTTTGTCATTGGCCTAATAATCATTGCCTTCAACAGGTTAAGCATGTCAGCAGTGACAAGCTTCTTTTCGCTGTATCTTGTGGAGGAGTTGCATATCACATCGATCTCCCTGATGAATGCCATCGGGGCAGCTAGTGAGATTATCCTTATGTTGCTTGCTGGCTATCTTATTGAAAAGAAGGGCGTGCTGCCCGTGTTCCTCTTGCTCATCAGTGGGCTTGGCATGACTATACGCTTGTTACTCTATGCGCGTTATCCTACTCTTACAGGGGTAGTTGTAGGGCAGTTGCTCCATAGTGTTGGCTTTGGTTTCTTTCACCCTGCTGCAATACAGCTTGTTGCACGGAGGGTGAAGCGAACGCACCGTACCCTCGGTATGTCGATGTACATCTCCTTGGGGACAGGGCTTCCTACTGTATTGGGGTCATCTTTAGGAGGGTTTCTTA
>DMAO01000194.1:5071-6918 GCA_003446545.1 Sphaerochaeta sp. | reverse complement strand
ACTGACTCAGAAGATGCACACCCATAATACCCGGTGTAACAAGTCTCCAGAGTTCCTGCATCATAAGAAGTGCTTCTTCTTTTTCTAGCAGCCGAGGGTTTTGTTTTTGCTGGAAGTAAAGCATCAAGTTACTTGCTGTAGTCGGTCCGCAACCAGCTCGCCTTTGCCAGAGTGTGGGATACCACTCCTGGTCAGAGCCATAGACGAAACCACCACCTTTGTCATGGATGTAAAGATTTTCAGGATTGTGTATTGTGCTCTTTATCAAGGCTGACCTCCCTGAACAATTTCATAGGGCCAGTCGATGATCCCGCCAAAGTCATAGACCTCGGTATAGCCGAGTGCAAGCAGTTTTTTGCTGGCCTGTGCACTTCGGGAACCACTTCTGCAGTAAACCAAGATGGTTGCATCCTTCTGTGGCAAAGCAGATGGTCTATCGCTTCCAATTGTCTCATTCGCTATGTTGATGGCGTCCTCTATATGACCTCCTGCAAACTCACCAGTGGTGCGTACGTCAAGTACGATGAGACTTTGTCCGCTGTCAATCATCTTTTTAGCCTCTTGGGCTGAAATCTTACGATAGGAGGCTTTTTTTTCACCTACAACAGATGAGGTTTCACTCGTCCCATTGGCAAAGACCTTGGAGGCGAGAAACAGCAAGAAGAATATGAGTATGACAACAAGTATAATAATGATAGTTTTGTTCATGATGGAATCTCCTAGTAATAAGATGGCAATTCTCCTCCTGTTGGTCAAGAGAATAATTGCCATGCACAACAAACTATCACAAATACAGGAAAATACTATGCTTTAGGGTTCAACAACATCCTTTTCCAGCTGGCTTTCCAGGTATGCCATCATTAGGTCCGATTTTGCCTCTGCAATCTCAAGCTTGCGCTCTAAGGCCTCGGTCTGCTGCTTGTAGGCATCCTTGAGGTTCTTTACAGGATAGGAGGAAAGTACCCAGACCGTTCCATCCGGAGCTGTATACCGTTCGGCGACAGAAACACCCCGAAGGGCTATGTTGACTGTCTGCACACTCAGGTTCTGCAACACCTCAAGGGTCTGTTGATTCCTCAATGATTCTCCGGCCTCCTCGACAAAGGTCACCAAGGCATTGTCTACAGTGGTAGATGCCCATCGTCCGATAGCATCCTTTGCAGCGGACTGGGCACGTAACAGGCTTAGCTGAGGGGTCGACTGCTTTGCAGAGCCCACCTCGAAATGAAGCGTACGGGTATTGTGTGGGGTTGTGGTAGTCCAGTATGGCGATCCATCAGCATTTGGCTTGGGGGTACTTGCACAACCTGCAAGGATGAGCAACAAGCCGACACTACATGCAAGGCTGAAAAATTTCTTATTCATTTGGTAGCTCCTTATTCTGTGATGGAGGCAAGGCTCCAGTACGTATCACTGTCTTTGTCATAATATCGGTCGACTATGGTAAAGCCTCGGAGTAGGCCCCGCTGGGCTTGGTAGAGGACAGAGTCCATACTGTTCTCACTTCCATCGCGGGTTGTAGTCAGGGAATTGGAGTAGGCATGTTCAGTATTGAAGTCCAGAAGATTCTGGGCGGCGGAAAAATCAGAGGCCTCAAGGGAGTCGTTGAGGAAGTAGTAGGCCTTACTGCTTCCGATGCCGAAGCGATATCCCTCCACTTGGGGAAGTCGGACTAGCCAATCAGGTTTGCCTTCAGATACAGCTCTCGCTGTATAGATTCTTTTTGTGTGCAAACCATCAGGGTATCGGGCAAGCACAACCGAGCCTGCCTTGGCATCAAAGGTGATAGAGAGTATTTCAAGTGCTTCAACTATCTCTTTGAGACTTGTATCATCATAATAAGCCTG
>DMAO01000194.1:0-5029 GCA_003446545.1 Sphaerochaeta sp. | reverse complement strand
AGGCAAGAATTGCCTCCTCTACCATACGCTCCTGAGTGGAGTATGGCCCGGAGATTCCCACGTAGACATCTGCAGGATAGCTGCTCAAGTCCAGAAGTGAAAGGGCTTGAGAGCCAACCCTCGGGTCGGACGCACCACCTGTGGTGGAGCATCCGATCAGGGAGAGGAGAATGAAGCATCCCAGCAATAACCTTCTCATTACTTACTAGTTTGCCTTTTTCAAAAGGTTTGCAAAGGCATCCTTCATCTTGGCATTTGCTGCTGCTGCGGCATCGCTCTCTACAAAGGCTTCAGCTACGGCTTCAGCGGCAGGCTCAAAGCTCTGCTCAATGTTTGCAAGGGGAATGGAGCAAAGGACCCATACGCCACCTTCTGCATCGACCCACATCTCTTCGGTGGTAACACCGGAGAGTGTAGCCTCAGCTACCTGCTGGCTGATGGTTTCCATGGCATCCAGGGCTTGGCGGTTATCCCCACTGCCGGCATCATTGACATAGGTGACCACCACTTCCTTGACAGAGGTGCTTACCCATGCTGCAATCTTGTTCTTTGCTTCAACAGTTGCTCGCTTGATGGAATTCTGCTTGTTGCTCATCATCCCATATCCGGACTCATAATGCATGTCCTGGCTCGACACTGTCTTGTAGACCCAATCTGGTTGGGGGATACCATCAGAGCCAAGAACTACTTTCTCCACAGGAGCAGGTGCTGGAGCAACTTGTTTCGTTGATGCACAACCGGTAAGACCCAAAACCACAAGAGCCGCAACTAGTACGATCAAAACCTTCTTCATGAAAGACCTCCAATACGTTAATTAGTATGTTTTATCCCCAATATTTTGTTGCAAGAGGACAAAAAACTCGGAAACTGCTTGAGTGGTAGCCTGGATCAGTGCTTTTTTCTGTGCATCCTCGATGCTCAATGCTGCTACACGTTCACTCTTCTGGTACGTGAAGACTGTGGAACTGCCACTATTGAGCTGCGCAGAGAGTGTGTAGCGTGCATATTTGTACGGGCTGTCCTTGAGCTCAAGGGGGGTGCTCTCGTATTGCAGGTCCAATAATGCCGTGGGATTGGCATCCAAGGGGACGACAGAGAACCCGAGCTCCACCAATTTCTGGGAGAAGGCAGAAAAAAGCACCTGGTGGTCCTCAAGGCTATCGACTGAGACAGCCACCCTTACAGAGGAGGCTATCCCTGAGAGTTCCCGCTCCAAAGGTATCAAGGTCGAATTCTGGCTTTTTTTCAAAAGTACCTGTATCTGGTCAAAAAGGTTCTGTTGTCGTTTGGAAAAGGATACAGCCTTCAAAAGCGTAAAATAGCGTTCCAGAGGATCTGTAAGTGAAATAAGATCTCTTCTCACGCCCATGATCGAGAGATCGAGCTCATTAATTTCCTTCTGGTAGAGTTCTGCAGTCTTCTTACGATGGAGTGCAACGCGCACGTATACCCGTGCATTGGCATCGGTATAAGTATTTACAACCTGTGTCCCAACAATTTTATCTGTAGAGGAAGTGACACTACCCTGGTCCATCATCTCCGAGTGTTCGGTAAACTTCAACTCACCTGACCCATCATCTTGTGCAGTGGACCGGGAAAGAACGGTGGTCACTGAATTCACTTGGGAGTTGAACACCTGGGAAAGCGAGGAGAGTGCGGAATCAACAGCCTTTTCCCGTGAGGAACCGCTGCCAACTGCACAGAGATAGGTATCCTCATCGTACTGCTTGTCATAGAGAGTATCGAGCCAACGCGGGGAAGCACCTGTAGAGATCGAGGTACAACTGCTACTGAGCAAGAGGATGGCAAACAAAAAAAACACATAGGAAACTTGTCTACAATGCTTCATGGTTGCTACGCCTTTATCTAGTACTTATATTTGCTTTGCTTGATCATTTTCTTGATGGTCTCTTCACCAACCCAGACCTTCTGGTTGGTCTCAATGTCGATCAGTTCAGCAGAGACGTAATAGGTCCGTACGGATTTTCCGCTTACCTGGTCGAGGTTTGTCCGTACAGAACCCTGCAAAAGATAATCTGCTCCGATCTCCTTGCCCAGGGCCTTCGCTGTCGATTCGCTTGCAAAGTACTGCTGCTCCTCGCGTTCATCACGGACAGTTGCACGGAAGGACACATCAGCAACCATATCGATTTTACCTGAGTTGATAAGCTCCATCTCATAGCGCTTGGCTATGATGGAGGTGTCAATATGCTCACTGCTCCTATTGAGGAAGCTTCCAACAATAACTACAGGGTTCTTCATATTCTTCATCCTGAATTTGTCCACCCAAGGGGAGTTCAGGCTATCCTTAACCAAGGATGAGGCAACAAGACGAATATCAGTATCATTCCAGTTACCACTGAGATCTATATCAGTGTCTGATGAAAGCCTATCCACAGAGACAGTGGACTGACAGGATGCCAACATGGCGATAAGCACAACCAGAAGGAAACTCAGACGTACCATTTTTTTCATATAACACTCCCTATTTAAACTATTTCTCCCAATTATACCTTAGGAAAGGGGATCCCGCACTATAGATCCCCCCAACAGCTTCAGCCGCTGTACAGTAGCTATATGAGAAACAGTAATCTACTGAATGAGGTTACAATCAGGCTACAGCTCATAGTACAACACAAAAATGCATATGTGAATATAAAATTATGGCATTCCCATTCTTTCAGACTACTTTACCAGTACTCATGCAACAGCTTTTTTGTTGCAACTGCCTCTCAAAGATGGTACATTTTTTCATACTAAGGTTACAATTCTTAGGTATTGCATATTAGGGAAGGTGGACAAATGAGGAAATCAGCATGGTTGCCCGCACTTTTATTGGTCCTTCTCTTAGGAGGCTGTTCCTCTGTCATTGATTTATCCAATACAGAAGACCTCTATTCTCAGGGCAACTTTCCTGCAGCCTATGCAAGCCTGCTGGGGAAAAGGGAATCCATCATACAGCAACAAGGCTCGCTCATCATGGATATGGATGCTGGGTTGCTCTCCCGCCTAAGCGGTGAGTACAAGCTCTCCAACGAACAGCTCTCCTCCTCAGAACGAAAGATACAAGAGGCCTACACAGAGAGTGTCACCGCAAATATTGCATCCTTCATTGTCAACGACAATACCCGCGAATATCAGGGGGAGGCGTATGAGGATATCTACATCAATGTCTTCAAGGCCCTGAACTACCTGCATCTGGGAGAAGAGGAATCAGCTCTTGTAGAGCTGAACCGATCAATAGAGAAGCAGTCTCTGCTCAAACAGAAGTATGAGACCCAGGCAAAGAGAGTCAAGAGCTATGCAAATGACAAAGGAATTACCAATGGCAATTTGGAGACCTATTCCCTATCCTTCTCCTCCTCGGCCTTGGCAAACTACCTAAGTATGGTCGTTGCAAGGGGAATCGGGGATGACAACCTGTACAGATACTCGCTCGAACAGGTAGAGCGATCGTTCCAGACCCAGCCAGAACTCTACCCTTTTGCCATTCCTACCTCCATAACAAGAGAAGCCGAACCTATCCCAGAGCAGAAGGCACGGCTCAACCTAGTGGCATTCAATGGTTTGTCACCACAAAAACGTGAAGCGGTAGATTCAATCTATGTCTCAAGGAACAACTATGCAAAGATCGCCTACCCTGTCCTGGTAGAGAGAAAGTCCCCCATCAAAAGGGTAGTGGTATCTCTTGAAGATGGGACAAGCTTCCACCTGGAAAAAATTGAGAGCCTCAGCTCGATAGCCTTAGAGACCTTCAAGGCATCCTCCTCCATCGCCCGCCTCAAGGCGGTGACCCGTTCTACCCTAAAGGCCTTAGGTGTAGCTGTCTACGACAATGTCACCAATCAAGATGGAAGGCCGACTGTCGAAAAAGAACTCCTTAGTTTGATGATGAAGATATTCAACTATGCCAGTGAAAAAGCTGATGTGCGTTCCTCTCACTTCTTACCTTCAACAGCATGGGTAGGAGCAGTCAACCTCGAGCCAGGGGAGTACTCCTTACACGTCGCATTCCAGGACCAGGGGGGGCGAACCATCTACACCCAGAACATTCCCAAGGTCAAGGTAGGGTCATCGACGAGCAACATTGTCGAGGCAACCTGTCCCCTATAACCAAAATCCCCCACACACAAGATGTGCATGGGGGAGAATATTCAGTAAAAAGAATCAATTATCATCCTTATCAAGGACCATGTCCTCTTCCTCTGAACGGTGCTTACCTTTCTTTTCTTGTTTTGGAGGCACATACCTATCCTGGTCATCCCATTCAAGATTCGCTTCACGGTCTACGGGTTTTCTGATAGTTTCACGTTTCTTATTCACATTTCGCTCCTTTAGCCAATCATGGCTTGATCAAATTGCAAAACAGAAAAATTTGGTCTGTTGAAAACAACAGCCAAAGGATATCGAGACTCTCCTATGTGTTCTTCTGGTATTTGTCATATCCTACCTATAGAATCGTACAGAGTTGGCCATTCGTCAAGAGAGAGATGGGTATTTACCTATGCAGCGGGTGACTTTGAGGTTATCCTGGATTCATGGCAAGCAACTGGACAGAACAGGAAGACATCATAGCTCTGTTTTTGTATACCCTCCTGCCTTCAGGGAAGTGGGATAAGGACAATCCCACTATTAAGGAGTATGCCTCGTTGCTTGGCAGGACTCCCTCTGCAGTGATATTCAAGCTAGGTAACCTGCGAAGTCTGGATAATTCCCATACCAGCAAAGGATTTTCCAACATAAGCAAGGTTGATCGGATGGTGTGGAAGCAATTTATGAACAAACCCTACGAGTTGTTTGTTGCCTATGAGGAAAGCTTACGGGCGTTTGCTGATGACTCCTTTGTTGCCGCTGATTCTGGCATCGTGTTGCCCTTCCAAGGGCTGGATACCCACCCTGAGTAGGACTATGCCGAACAGGATTCCTACGGATGGGCTACAATTCGAAAAGGACAGGGAGCCTTCCGGGAAGCATTGAGAAACCCAGACTCCAAGCTCTTTGGACGCAACTCATGTATGTTTTGATCCAT
>DMAO01000101.1 GCA_003446545.1 Sphaerochaeta sp. | reverse complement strand
GCTACCGTCTTCTTTTGAAACAGAGAAATCTTGCAATAAAGGAAGGAAGGCATACCCTTTTGCCCGTGTATGACTTGCAGATGGCCAAATATGGTCTAGCTATCCAAAAGGAGAGAAAGAAGGCTGTTGCTGAGTTTGACCAGATATTCCCAGAAATGTATAGGAATGTCTCAAATTCCGATAGCAATATTGAAATCAAGTATCAAAGTTCTTGGGCAGGATGCACAACTGAGGACGATATAGTCGAATACCTTGCGAAAACTAGGAATAGAGACTTTACCATGATGACCACCACTAGTGGTATTCATCGGGACAGATTTACCATTGTTCAAGATGACGGTACCTTCTCCCAGATAGGTTCTACCGGGCAGCTTAGGCTTGCCTCATTAATCTTACGTACTGCCCAGATGGCTTTTTTCCACAAGAAAACAGGAAAGAGGCCACTTATTCTTGTTGATGATGTGCTTCTTGAACTCGATCTTGCCAAGCGTGAGAAATTTCTCTCGCTCATGGAGGGGTACAGCCAGGCTTTTTTCACCTTCCTTCCTGAGGAACACTATTTTGCTTCTCTAGCAAGTGAGGATGCTTTGGTCTATGATGTGAGGCAAGGGAGCTTTCTAGGCCATGAAGGATAAGAAAAATCGTATCTGCAAGGATGGAGAACCCATAGAAGGGAAAAAAGTGCTGGATATGGTTCTTCATAGGCTTGATATACGTCCAGACAACCCAAAAGCTGCAATCGGGATGAATTGGCAACATATAATTGGCATGAGACTCTATCCACATGTTAAAATAATTGATATAAAGGGTAGTACGCTGGTGTTGAAAGCGGATCACCCTTCTTGGGCCCAGATTACCATGATGCAACAAAAGAGGATACTTGCTTCCATACAGAGGAAATACCCTTCCTTGGGAGTAAAGTCACTTCAGATTGTTAGCGTCTAGGTTCTTGACCTAAAGAAACTTGCTCTATATACTGCACCACTCGGGGGAGCATGCCTCCCTTTTACTATGAATACTATCCGCGTAAAGCGATGAAAAATTGGAGAAAATCTCATGAGTTACAAAGGGAAAAGAACCTACCAGCCTAGTAGAGTAAAGAGAAATAGAAAATTTGGGTTCCGTGCACGTATGGCAACAAAGGGTGGTAGGCTCGTACTTGCTCGCAGAAGAGCCAAGGGTAGGCATAAGCTTAGCGTATGTGATGAGAAGAAGCCTTTCTAAAAAAGAAATAGTAAAACGTAAACCGGAGATAGATCATATATTCAAAACTGGCAAGACCTACTCTTGCCAGGGAATGAAATTGGTTTTGAGTCATAATGACCTTGATTGGAACAGGATCATAGTTATTCCAGTTCGACACTACGGAAATTCTGTGCAACGCAACAAAATCCGTCGTCAGATCAAAGAAATATGGCGTAACGCAAAACCTACCATGCGCTCCGGTTACGACTTTGCGTTTATTGTATATCCAGGAAAGGTTCCAGGCCATGAAATCCAAACGAAGCAACTCATATCTCTTTGTGAAAAGGCTGGGGTATTCCTTCAGCCTTAAGGTACTGATATAGTGCCTTCACACTTTTTTGTGTAGAGCCCTTCGAAAAATCCTATCTTTCCTGTGATTTCTTCTCATGTATCAACCCATCAGGAGCAGATATGGATAAAAATACCATTCTAGCGATTGTTCTTTCAGTTGTGGTTATCACAGTTGGAATGACCTTGCAGACTACTTTCTTTGCCCCATCCCCTACCGCTATGCCTCAGCAGAGTGCCACTTTGCCGGCGCCAAGTACAGCACAGTCAGATGCTTCGTCCTCTGTATTGGCTCCCGCCCAGAATGCCATGGTCTCAGCAAACATTGCCTGGGGTAGTGGATTGCCTGGCTCCTTGGTCGCAGTTGGTGAAACTGGGACAGCAAATCCTTTCATTTACAAGACCCCTCTGTTTACGATTGAATTCAACCCAGTCGGTGCTTCTGTCTCTTCATTCAAGCTGAACAAACACCTTGATGAGGGGCAACCTGTCGAGCTTTTGTTCAAAGGTGAGCAGAGCAATGATGCATTCCTCATGTATGCAGGTAATGACAAGACAAATCCCATTGATGCGACCTTCAGACACTCAATCAAGGGTAACAAGGTTGTATTCAGCCAGGATTTTGAAATGCTCAATAGCGAGGGTAAGACCACAGGTGAGACCTTCACCTTGAACAAGACCTATACCTTCGGAGAGAATGACTACCTGTTCCAGGTTGATATCAACTTGCAGAACAGCGTCAACAAGTCAATTCCCCTCTCCTTTGAGAACTTTGCCTATACCCTGGCTTTCGAACCGCAGATAGGCCCTTCCTTCACTACCGCACCGAACAACAACTACAACTACCGAAGATTCTATATTAAGGAAGATGGCTCTGATAAGAAGAAGCAGATCAAGCTGAGCAATGGCCTGTACAACACAACCAAGTCTGTCTCTTGGGTTGCGCTTGCTGGTAAGTACTTCTCCATGATCGCCATCCCTGATGCGACTTCCTATTCCATCAGTCTCAGTGAGAACACCTCTGGTAGTATTCCAATGGAATCGAGCATGTACTTCTCCAGGCCATCCATCAAGAGTGCGTCCCAGACTGATACCTTCCGCTTCTACGCTGGTCCTCAGATCAAGAGTTTTATGAGTATCTATGATGATTCTTCTCTCAACAGTTTTGGGGTATCAAATCTGCAGCTGGACAAAGCCCTGGACAGTAGTTCCTGGCTTGGTTGGCTTGAGAATATCCTCAAGTGGATTCTCAACTTCCTCTATGGTCTCATTCCAAACTATGGTGTGGGCATCATAATTCTTACCTTCCTCTTGAAACTGGTACTCTATCCAGTCACCAAGAAAGGTATGGAGTCCACCGCAAAGATGTCCTCCCTCTCACCCAAGATGGCAGAGATCAAGGCTCAGTATCCTGACAACCCAACAAAACAGAATGAAGAGATTGCAGAGCTCTACAAGAAGGAGAAGATCAATCCAATGGGAGGTTGTCTTCCCATGCTTGTACAATTCCCAATCCTCATTGCTTTCTATGGTCTCTTGAACAAACACTTTGAGCTTCGTGGAGCCATGTTCATCCCAGGCTGGATACCAGACCTCTCCATGCCTGATACCGTATTCACCTTCCCCTTCACCATTCCTTTCGTTGGAAACGAGTTGCACTTGCTTCCCATCATCTATACGGTCAGTATGATCTTTTCGATGAAGATTACACAGAATGCACAAACTGCTGGAAGCCAGCAGGGTATGATGAAGATGATGACTTACGGTATGCCTATCATGTTTTTCTTTGTCCTTTATAGCGCACCTTCTGGGTTGATCCTATACTGGTCGGTCATGAACGCCATCTCCATCTTCCAGCAGATGTATACCAATCGGAAGAAAAGGGCGGAGAAGCAAGAAGAGGTAGCAAACAGCGTCAGGACCTTTCCGGGCCCGAAAGGGAAGCGCAAGTAGGGCACCAAAGAAATTTTAACTTCGGGGGGACCTCCCCCCCGACATGGAGTAAACTATATGATGAAAGAATTCGAAGGACGTACCGAGCAGGAGGCAATTGCCAAGGCAATTGAGGAACTGCATATTGAACGTGAAGATTTTGATGTAGAAATTGTCGAACCTGTCCGTAAGGGACTTTTCAAGAAGAGCAATGTAAAGATTAGAATTCATTTTGACGATGGCAATGGCATCGAAACCGATACCGATACCTATGAACCTCGTCCTGGTGATGGGGCTAGCATCGACCACCCTGTGAACAGCCAACTGGAGCAGGATGTCTTGGTCTTTGTGGCAACCATGTTGCAGAAAATGGGATATGAGGGAAAGGTCACCATCGGTTTCCGCAAAGAGAGAAAGCTTGGCATTGTCATTGAAAGTGATAACTCGAGCATCATTATCGGAAGAAAGGGAAAGAACCTGGATGCAATCCAGCTTCTTGCAAATGTATTTGTAGGCAAGACAGAGCCGGATCTGAAAATCGTAATCGATAGCGAGAACTACCGCATGCGCCACGAAGAGCAGCTTATTCGTATGGCCTTCAAGAGTGCTGAACAGGTAAGCAAGAGTGGTAGAAGCCGCCTGCTTGAACCGATGAACCCGTATGAAAGAAGGCTCGTCCATACTGCTCTCACCGACTTTGGCGGTGTGGATACAAAAAGCGAAGGTGAAGGCCTGTACAAGCAGATCCGTATTTCCAGCAAACACAGTGATGGTAACTCTCCTGCAATGCGGTAGAGAGCCAAGAAACGAGAAAGAGATTCTAGCAGGTCAAAGATAAGAGCTTGTAAGGATGAAGGCGATGCGCAAAGCATCGCCTTCCCTGTTAGTACTCCCTAAGCAACCAGATAAAGCTAGAGGTTTTGGGGAAAACAAGGGGTTCCATTCAATGCCTTCCCATTTTCCCCAATCACTCATACACTCGTCTTGGAGGCACCATATGCATTTTATGGGTTTACAGAAGATGACCTTGCTCGATTATCCTGGTAAGGTAGCTTGTACTGTCTTTTTGAGTGGGTGTAATTTTCGCTGTCCCTTCTGCCATAATCCTGATCTTGTATTCGCCTCAGAGCCTGGGACAGGCATTCCTGAGCAAGAGTTCTTTGCTTTTCTTTCACAGAGAAAAGGATTCCTCGATGGAGTCTGCATCACCGGAGGAGAACCCATGCTTGAGAGAGAGCTTGTTCCCTTCATACAGAAGATTAAAGCAATGGGCCTATTGGTAAAGCTTGACACCAATGGAAGTTTTCCCGAGCGTCTGCAACATTTGGTGGAAAATCATCTGGTGGACTATGTTGCCATGGACATCAAGAATAGCAAAGAACACTATGGCGCTACTATTGGAATTCCTGCCTATGATACAACCAAAGTAGAGCAGAGTGTCACTATCCTGATGGAAGGTAGTGTCTCCTATGAGTTCAGAACTACCCTTGTTCGTGAATATCACACAAGTGAAGATATCAAGGCAATGGGAGCCTGGCTTTCAGGATGTCGTGCATATTTCTTGCAAAGCTTTGTAGACAGTGGGAATCTCTTGGGAAAAGAGCCTATGCATGCCTTCACCGAAGAGGATATGGTAAGGTTCAAAAACCTATTGCAGAGTAATATTGAAGCTATATTCATTCGAGAGTAGAAAATAAATATTACCCTAAAACCACCATATATTGCGTAATTATACTTGAACTGACGCTATATATGCTGTAATCTAATTCCTAGCTAACAGTAGTATAGGAGAGCGCGCATGTATCAAGTCATCAAGCGTGATGGTTCGATTGTCCCTTTTGATATCTCGAAGATAGCATCAGCATTGGCTAAAGCCTTTAAAGCACAGAATAAACAATTTACCCCAAACATCATAGATTTTCTTGCCCTGAAAGTTACCAGTGATTATGAGCCCAAGATCAAGGATGGGCTCATAGGGGTTGAAGAGATCCAAGACAGTGCAGAATCGGTCCTGGTACAGGCAGGCTATGCTGATGTGGCCAAGAGTTACATCCTCTACCGAAAGCAGCATGAAAAGGTGAGGAATATGAAGTCTACCATCCTTGACTACAAGGATGCAGTGGATGGCTATCTGAAACTTGACGACTGGCGCGTCAAAGAGAATTCTACGGTTACCTATAGTGTAGGAGGTCTCATCCTTTCCAACAGTGGTGCCATTACGGCGAACTACTGGCTCTCAGAGGTCTATGACCAGGAGATCGCTGATGCCCATCGGAATGCAGAACTGCATATCCATGACCTTTCAATGCTTACAGGCTATTGTGCCGGCTGGTCGCTGAACCAACTTATCAAGGTCGGCCTTGGTGGTGTTCCTGGCAAGATAACCAGCGCCCCTGCCAAGCATCTCTCTTCACTCTGTAACCAGATGGTCAACTTCCTGGGGATCTTGCAGAACGAGTGGGCAGGAGCCCAAGCTTTCTCCTCTTTTGACACCTATCTCGCCCCGTTTGTCAAAGCGGACAACCTTTCCTACCAGGAGACAAGGCAGTGCATCGAATCCTTTGTCTTTGGGGTGAACACTCCCTCAAGATGGGGGACGCAGGCTCCTTTCTCCAACATCACCCTCGATTGGACGGTTCCTTCAGACCTAGCCGAACTTCCCGCTATCGTGGGAGGGGTGGAAATGCCTTTCACGTACAAGGATTGCAAAAGCGAGATGGATATGGTCAACAAGGCATTCATCGAGACTATGATAGCCGGGGACAGTGAAGGGCGTGGCTTCCAGTATCCCATCCCCACCTATTCCATTACCAGGGATTTTGATTGGTCAGAGACAGAGAACAACAAGCTGCTCTTTGAGATGACCTCCAAATATGGAACACCGTACTTTTCCAACTACGTCAACAGTGATATGGAACCCAGTGATGTGCGTTCAATGTGCTGTCGTCTGCGCCTGGACCTTCGGGAGCTGAGAAAGAAATCAGGGGGATTCTTCGGTAGTGGTGAATCCACTGGCTCAATCGGGGTTGTAACCATCAATATGCCCAGACTTGCCTATCTTGCAAAGGACGAAGAGGATTTCTATACGCGTCTGGACAGGATGATGGATATCAGCGCCCGTTCTCTGGAAGTGAAGAGGGCTGTCATCACCAAGCTTATGGATGCGGGTCTCTATCCCTATACCAAACGCTATCTCGGAACGTTCGAGAACCATTTCTCAACCATCGGACTGGTGGGGATGAACGAGGCCTGTCTCAATGCACGGTTCCTTGGCAAAGGCATTGGTACGAAAGAGGGCTTGGAGTTTACCAAGGAAGTGTTGAATCATATGAGAGAGCGCCTTTCCCTCTATCAGGAACAGTATGGGGACTTGTACAACCTTGAGGCCACTCCTGCCGAGTCCACAACCTATCGTCTGGCCAAACATGATAAGGAGGCTTTTCCTCTTATCCGGACAGCAACTGGCGAGGATAAGGCGCCGTATTACACCAACAGTTCCCATCTCCCGGTAAACTATACTGATGATGTCTTTGAGGCCCTGTCCATCCAGGATGAGTTGCAGACGCTCTATACTTCTGGAACGGTATTCCATGCCTTCCTTGGAGAGCGTCTTCCCTCCTGGCAAAGTGCAGCTGCCCTGGTCAAGAAGATTGCAGATACTTTCAAGCTTCCCTACTACACGCTCAGCCCAATTTACTCAGTTTGCAGTGATCACGGCTATCTTGTAGGGGATCAGAGTGTTTGCCCACACTGTGGCAAGGCAACTGAGGTCTACAGCCGTATAACAGGGTACTACCGCCCGGTAAAGAACTGGAATGAGGGAAAAGCTCAGGAGTTTAAGGAGCGTACGCTGTACGATATCGAAGGGGGAAGTAGGCAAAAGGGACACCAAGAAAGAACGTTGCTGTTCACTACCAAGACCTGCCCCAACTGTACGATTGCTAAGCGTTTTCTTGATGCTTCGGGCATTGCCTACCAGGTAGTCGATGCCGAGCAAGAGAAAGAGCTTGCAATGCAATATGGCATCATGGGAGCACCTACCTTGGTTGTCATCAAGGATGGTGTAGCCCAGTCCTACTCCAATGCCTCTGCTATCAAGGGCTACTCTGAGAAAGTCTGCTGAGACAGAAGAAGAACATTAGAGAAAAGAACAAGATAAGACCAAGATTAAACCAAGACAAGAAAAGAAAAAGTTTGATCGATAAGACGAAGAGCAGGGCTCGCTCCTGCTCTTCGTCTTTTCGTCCTCTGTGAAATTGAACACTACCAAATGGAATACCCCACCTAACCATGATCCAGCACACTTCATAAGGTGTTCTTGGCTTGGGCCTTTATAAGGGATACTATATTCCCCAACGAAGCGAGAGTAGCAAAAGCATTACCATGGTTCAATTACCGAGCGAGGGAGGGGAAAGCAAGGTGAGATAAAGAGCCCCTTGGGGCGGAAAAGGAGGCAACGCCTCCTCTCTCCAGGGCTTGCCCTGGGGTATTGATACCTTTCATTTTCTCTGACCTGTCTAATAAAATCTGCTGCAAAC
>DMAO01000308.1 GCA_003446545.1 Sphaerochaeta sp. | reverse complement strand
CTTTCTGCCCCCGCCACCACTTTGGTGAAATGCTCTACATACCGAAGGGCAGTATGAGCATTGGGGATGAATGCTACCATGGTTTCTCCTATTGTAACGACTTCAATAGCCATCTATCTAACTCCTAACTATAATTCCATTGGCTACGATTATCGGTGATAATCCGCTCTATCTTTTGTTTTGCTTCAAGCAGGTATGCCTTGAACTCCTGTTCGCGCACATCATCGTAGCGAAATACCGGTACTGCTATGCTCATCCCTGACAAAACTTTACCTTCAACAATAATAGGCACGGCGACACACTGGATGCCTGTAGTAGACTCCCCCTTTTCGTAGGAAAACCCTGTGTTGCGAATCGCTTCAAGCTGTTCGTTCAAAGCATCCACAGTGCTCAAGGTGTTGTCAGTAATTTGCGGTAGGGTACCGCTTGGGTATAAAGCTCGTATCTGTTGTGCAGAAAACTGGCTCAATAAGGCTTTCCCATATCCAGTGGAGTAGGCTGGCAACTTGTTACCAGGGTTGGAGACCACGCGAAAATTTGAGAATTGGTCCGCTTTTATCAGATAGAGCACATCTAGGTTGGAGAGTACTCCAAAGTATAACGTTTCGGAGGTCTTCTCAGCTACATACAGAAGCACTTCCTTGATCTTATCCAAGATGTCCGCATCATTTACGAACTTATTTCCCAGGACAAAGAGGTTCTCACCCAAAAAGAAGCGCTGTTCCTTCTTGTTTGACTTGAGATAGTTTCTGTCTGCCAGTGTTGCCAATAGGGGATGGATGCTGCTTTTAGGTACTTCAAGACTTTGAGCGATATCACTGAGGGAGATTCCCTGTGGATGGAGAGCAACAGTCTCAAGGATATCTAGAATTCTGCTTGTAGTCCGATGGGGAACGGGTGGCACTAGCAATCCTCCAATGTTCGTATATACGAACGCTATTCGTAATTACGTTTATGTATGTATTGTACACGTAATCTGGGAAATTGCAAGGATTTTTTTGTAATGTTTCTGGGGCGTTGGTTTCAGTGTATCTTTGTATGGAAGCTATATAGAGATGAAGCATATCAGGCACACCTTGGAGTCTTGTGGTCAGCTAGTCCTATCAGGGCCTGACGTGAAGTGGATATAGGAATCGGTAAGGATCTGCCTGCTGGTGGAACAAAAAGTAGGAGCCAGTGATTTTTCCCAAATTCACTGACCCCTTATGTTTGCAAGCTTGTCTGTCCGGACCCGCTAATATCTTTCTACTCTAGTTTGCCACTACGTACAACATCTTTGTATTGGCCAGTTGCTGTACTGAATAGGAGAAGTTGTAGGCATTGGAGTCTACGATAAATTCACCAGCGAATGTTTGGAAGGTTGTTTTTTCAGGGATATAGGCTGTCAGCCTTAGCACAGCAGTCTCATTTTTGTTTGCTGCAAACAAGGAAGTAGCGGCTAGTGCCAGAAGCAAGGTTATTGCTAAGGTTTTTGCTAACTTCTTCATCTCTGCTCTCCCTGTTTGTTCTTCTTACATATATATGATGTAGTATATGTAAGATGTAGTCAAGATAAAAAGCATATAAATTGTTATAATATAAAAAATTAGAAAATGTCACATGTTAGAAGAAGTTTAGAAAAACTTATAACATATCACATAGTTATACATGTTATAAGTATGCGTATAAGTTGTCGAAGATGATACTTATGACAGGAAGGAAATGCCTTTGGTGTCACCTGTGTAAGTTTTAGGTTTTTTACTGTTTGGACGAAGTAGTGGCGTGACAAGAGACATCAAACATTATGCGTTGATGATATGACGTAGGCCCAGCGGTAGAAGTTGGTGTAAGTTTGGAATTTTTGGGTAAACGAATGGGAGGAGAACCTTGCGTTACAGATTTCACAAAATTCTGACCTGAACCAAAAAAATGGCAATCTGTTTGTCTTCCAAACACATTGCCATTTCTCGCTTCTTCTGGTGAAGAGTGTGCATAATCGGAGCGAAAGGACTTGAACCTTCGATTTCCTGCTCCCAAAGCAGGCGCCTTAGCCACTAGGCAACGCTCCGAAATCAAGGTGAGTATACGCACTTGAGCTTGGGAGCGTCAAGGGGTACTATGAAACAATGACAAAAATACAACAGAAGGCAGAAATGGTCTATGCAATACTGGACGAACTGCTTCCTCCCCATATCCAATTCCTTGAACAACGCGACCCTTTCAGATTTATGATAAGTGTCATCCTGTCAGCCCAGACTACCGATAGGATCGTCAACATAGTGACAGGACCACTGTTTGAACGCTTCCCCACCGTTGAGGCTCTTGCCTCTTCTCCCCTTGAAGAAGTGGAGGAGATTATCTTCCCAACCGGTTTTTACCGAATGAAGGCCAAGAATATAAAGGCCTGTGCCCAGGCATTGGTAGGTAAGGAAATTCCCTCAACGATGGAGGAGTTGGTCAAGCTTCCAGGAGTAGGGCGCAAGACAGCCAGCTGTGTGCTTGGGGATATCTATGGCAAGCCTGCCGTCATTGTGGATACCCATTTTGGTAGGGTTGTCCAGCGTCTGGGGCTTGTCGATACCAAGGATCCTGAAAAGATTGAAAGACAAGTTGCTCTCCTCCTTGAGGAGACTAAGCACTACAGGTTTTCTATGGCTGCAAACATGTTCGGCAGGACTGTCTGCCATGCCAAGAAACCTCTCTGTGAGGAGTGCCAGCTCAGAGACCTTTGTCCTTCTGCAGCCGCTTTTCTGCAAGCGTCCTCCAAAGGGTGATATCTCCTCGGCTCTGTATCTCTACAAGGGCGAGACGAAGGTTTGTAAGGGGAGGTAGGTGCACCTCGGCTTCCCTCTTCGCTTTTCCAAGATAGATGCCACTGTAAGGATGGCTTACCCCTAGTTCTCCTCTGATTTTTTCGAGTTCATGTTGTTCTACAGGAAAGAAAAGAGTGTTTTCGTAATATGTTGCTTTCCCCTGTACTGTTAGAGGTAGCGGTGGGCAGGTAACGTGTCTGGGAAGGGAGGACTTTTCTGTTTCTCCAAGCAGTATACAACTTTCTTGGGCTCTGAAAGAGCTATCTCCACTTGCAAAGAAGAGAGCCTTGCGGACCTCTTGGATCTTAAGCCTCATATGTTGAGGAAGCAACAGTGCATAATAGGTTGACATATTTAGAGGATACTGACAAACTTG
>DMAO01000361.1 GCA_003446545.1 Sphaerochaeta sp. | reverse complement strand
TAAAATCATAACAGAACTTGTCTATGGTAAAGGTAGACATGCCAGGCTCCAAAAAAGCTGGGAGAGAGTTCATGAGGCGGGCTGTCAGTTGACATGCCTCACGAATCCTCTCTATCTGTTCAACGGTTTTCAGTCGTATCATGCTCTGCCTTTCCTTTTAGGGGAAACAGTTGTTTTTGCATCGTATCCAGCATTCCATTAATGAACTTGTAGTTCACTTCAGTTGAAAAATCCTGAGATAACTTTACTGCTTCATCAATAATGATATGGGGGCGGATGTCACCATACAAGAGACAGAAGACACTTATCCTCAAGACATTCCTGTCGACGATATCAATCCGGTCCAACGGACGGTTCAGTGAAAACTGAGAAATCAGACCATCGATCTGGTCAAGGTTTTCAACGGTACCCTGCACCAGATAGTGGGCATACAACTTCACCTCTTCCTCAAGCTCTGCATACTCGGCATCGGTAATGCCACTGAAGTGTTGGGGGATGTGCTCTTTAGTCATGATGTTGTTAAAATCCAGAGCGTACAGTGTCTGAATTGCAAGCTCCCTTGCCTTGTGTCTTGTTCTCATAGTTATTTCTTATACAGGATGTTTACACTAGCGCTCTTGCGCAAATCCTCAACCAACGAGTTGATGGCTGCATAGTAAACTTCCTGCTGTTTTGCTCCTGTAAGCTGTGCTGTGATGTAGTCACGGATGGTAGTGGTGGTATCGGGATTGATCTGGTCATCGAGGCCTAGAATCTTAGTCTCATTGTAGGCAAGGATCTTAATGATATGTAGGCCTGTTTTGGATTCAACCACATCGCTGGTATCACCAACTTCGGTCGAAAAGGCAACATCAAAGAACGCCTCGCCCAAACCTTGGAGGGCTTGCTTATCGTCCATGGTCAGCCAACCGATATCTCCAGCCTTGGTCTTGCTAGGGGCATCCTGGGAGTACTGGACCACAGCCTTTTCAAAGGTGAGGCTTTTAGAGCGCAACTGCTGGGCAACACGGGTCATGGTGTCCTTGTTCTTGGCATTGGTTTCTTTATCTTCTGTGAAAGGTATGAAGATATGACTGATCTTGACTGTTTCCGGACTGACAAACTGCGTTTTGTTCTTTCTGTAGAATGAGGAAACTTCTGTCTCCGAGATGGAAACAGGCTTGTTCAATTCAGCAGCCTTCTTCATTCTTACATACGTATCAACCATCAGCTGCTCGCCGATCATCTTCTTATAGGACTCGACAGTACCAAAGTTTGCATTGATCACTTGCTTAAACTCTTCATCGCTAAGCTTCTGCCCATAATTGGACTCAATGTTTGTCTTCTGGGTAGCATAGGCCTGGTCAATCATAGCATCGGTAATCTTGACCCCATCACGAGCAGCACCCTGGCGGAACAGTTCGTTGTTGATCAGCAAACCAAGTATCTGCAAAGGATCGACCGAAGCGGGGTCTGTACCGTTTTGCACAGCACTTGCCTTATAGCGATCTACCTCTGCTTCAAGGTCAGAGACGGAAATAGGTGTCGTCTTGGTAAGACGAACAGTGGCTGCCGGAGCACCGATAGGTGCTGCAAATAGCATCGTGCTTGCTAACAAAACTGTGGTGACCAGAACTAAAAATCGTTTCATTAATAACTCCTACGTATAGCTTAGGTATAACATAATTACATACAGGGAAATAGTACATCATATTTGCAGATGTTTTCCTACAGCCCTTGCATAATCAACCTTGGTGACAATCTCACTTTTCTTAAGGAATAGCCCTTCATGCTCCATGATCTTCATCAGGGATTGTAGTGTCCTCATGGAACGTATGCCACCCTTAGAAACAAAGCCCATGCATCGGATGCCTGAGAGCGTACCTGCAGTCCTCAAAAATTGGGATACTGCCGGAGGAATCTTGCCACCCCAAAAGGTAGTGGCCTCTGTTCCAAATATGAGGTAATCATAGAATGAAACCTTCTTTCCCATATCAAGGTTCATATCAATGATATCGACCTGATGGCCTTGAGAGGAAACACCCTCAGCTATTGCCTTGGCAATTGCTTTGATTTTTTGGGTCTCTTTGGAGGCAGAAACATACAGCACACAAACTTTCATAGGATATCCCTTATAACAGATACCGACCGCACAGTATGCGGCCGGCAGTCAATGTAAAAATGGCATCTACCGACCTAATTGGTTGCGGCAGGAACTTCAACTATGCTAGAGGAAGCTTCAGGACTCTTCCACCAGTCTGTGGTCTGCTGAACCTGTTCAGTCTTTACCGAGTCGAGCAGCTTGTCTTGAGACGGGCTCTTGTTGACAAATGCAACGACTAGAGCAAGAATCATGAACACTACGGCCAGCGTAGCAGTTGCTTTGGTAACGACACTGCTTGCATGAGATCCGAAAGCAGTATTACTACCACCACCGAAGATTCCGCCCAATCCTTCACTCTGTTCATCCTGCACTGCAACAAGGAAAATCAAAAGAAGACTGACGATTACGAATAGTACCAACAAAATAATGCTCAAAACACCCATTTCTCTACTCCGGTTATGTTACATATCAAAAGTTACGATAGGCAGGAACTGCTCAACAGAGAGCGAAGCCCCGCCAACTAAGGCACCATCGATATGTTCCTTGGACATCAAAGACTTAACATTTGAAGCCTTTACTGAACCACCATACTGTATTATGAGCTCTTCTGCAACACCCTTAGTATAGAGTTTGGCAACAAGAGAACGAATAAAGGCATGTGCGCTATCAGCATCTTCAGGTGTGGCGGTCTTTTCTGTCCCAATGGCCCATACAGGCTCATAAGCAATCGTGATGCTCTTCATGTCATCTGCACAAACGCCCTCAAGCCCAACAGTTACCTGACGGGTAAGAACTTCCTCTAGCTTGCCAGCTTCGCGCTCTTCGAGAGTCTCACCAACACAGAGGTCCACATCCATCTTCTCAGAGAGAGCAAGCAGCACTTTCCGGTTGATCAGAGCATCGCTCTCACCGTAGATGGCCCTTCTCTCACTATGGCCGAGGATCACATTGGTAACGCCGAGATCCTTGAGCATAGCTGCACTTACCTCACCGGTAAAAGCGCCTTTGGTATTGTCGCACATGTTCTGGGCAGCAACGATGATGTTGCTTCCTTTCACAGCTTCCAAAACAGATGGGATGGTGACAAAAGGAGGGGCGATCATGACCTTGGTCTTGACTCCTGTAAGGGCCTTGGCAAGATCCTTTGCGAAAGCTGCACCTTCACTAGGGGGTATATTCATCTTCCAGTTTCCAGCAATATAGGGTTTTCTCATCTTATTTCTCCAATGCCTTGATACCAGGAAGAACCTTCCCTTCCAGGAACTCAAGGGATGCACCTCCACCGGTGCTCACGTGACTGATCTTCTCCGCAAGGTCAAACTTGTTGATGGCTGCAACAGAATCGCCTCCACCCACTACAGTGATGCCCTTACAAGCGGCAAGAGCCTTGGCAACTGTAAGAGTTCCCTGGGCGAATGCATCAAACTCAAAGACACCCATAGGGCCGTTCCAGACAACGCTCTTGGCGAGCTCTACAGCGGCAACCACCAGCTTCACCGTCTTAGGACCGATGTCCATACCGATGAGGTCTACAGGAATCTCAACACTGTCAACAGCGATAGCCTTGGTATCTTCCTTGAACTCAGCACCACAGAGATGGTCTACAGGAAGAATGACCTCGACGCCCTTTTCCTTTGCCTTTGCAAGGAAAGAGGAAGCCGTATCCTTAAACTCCTCTTCAACCAGGCTCTTACCTATGGCATGGCCCTGAACAGCAAGGAAGGTATACGCCATTCCACCACCGATGACAATGGTATCACAGGTATTGACCAGGCTTTCAAGGACGCCGATCTTACTTGAAACCTTTGAACCACCAATGATGGCAACAAAAGGTTTGTCAGGGTTCTCAAGCAAAGGAGCCATGAACCTGACCTCTTTCTCAATGAGAAATCCTGCATAGGAAGGCAGGTATTGTGCCACACCGGCTGTTGATGCATGGGCTCTGTGAGCAGTGCCAAAAGCATCGTTCACATAGACGTCACCAAAGAGAGAGAGTTGTTTTGCAAACTCGGGATCATTCTTCTCTTCACCTGGATAGAACCTGACATTCTCAAGCAACAGCACTTCGCCGCTTTTGAGTCCCTTGACCTCTTTGGCGACTTCATCACCGATGACATCAGGGGCAAGAGCGACAGGACGGCCCAACAATTCAGCAAATTTCTTGCCAATGGGGGCCATGGAAAACTGAAGGTCCTTCTTTCCCTTAGGTCTGCCGAAGTGACTCATCACCACTACGGAGCCACCTGCATCCAAAATATACTTGATGGTAGGCAGTGCTGCCCTGATCCTCGTATCATCGGTAACTTCACTGTCTTTCAGCGGTACATTAAAGTCTACACGGACAAGAGCTCGCTTGCCGGAGAAATCATAATCCCTGATAGTCCGTAAAATCATACTATTCTCCTTTCTATTCTCTTATAGAATTGACACATAGCCACTAACAAAACCTCAGGCCTGCTTTGCAACAGGCCTGAAACGTTAGTAGCATGTCTTATTTCACCAGTTTCTTGGCAAGGTCAACAACACGGGTCGAATACCCCATCTCGTTGTCATACCAGCTGAGAACCTTGATCATCTTCTCACCCATTTTCATGGTCAGAGCAGCATCGAAGACTGAAGAGTGGTTGTTTCCAACGATATCATGGGAAACAATGGGATCTTCAGTGTACTGGAGAATACCAGCCATAGGACCTTCTGCTGCCTTCTTCATGGCTGCATTG
>DMAO01000215.1 GCA_003446545.1 Sphaerochaeta sp. | reverse complement strand
GGAGGCGATGAGTTTGCTGTCTTTATCATAGGAATACCCTCATCTGAACTGGCTATGACGAAAGCGGATCACATGTGCCGAGCTCTGCGCTCGCTTGGGATGCCACAGGAGGAGATGCACCTGAGTTGCAGTGTTGGGGTCTCAATCTTTCCTATCCATGGCACTTCATTTGAAGAACTCTACCACACTGCAGACCTGGCCCTATACCAGGCAAAAAGGGAGGGTAAGGACCGGTATTGCCTTTACGGGGAACAATCGGTCCCCCATCGCAAGCAGAAGCCAATAGATAGGGAATGGTTGTTCTCCCAGATGGAAGAGGAGATATACCTTTGTAATGTTGATACCTCTGAACTGCTCTTCGTCAATGATACTATGCTCAAGAGGCTTGGCCTGACAGCTCTCCCTGAGAATGGACTCTGCTATGAGGTGTTGCATGGACGAAAGGCCCCTTGTGAGGATTGCATGAACCTGTATGCACAGAAAAAACCAATCTGTTCATGTTTCCGTAGGGAACCTGAGAGTGATACGGTGTTTTTGGTTCGGGAAAAGGCATTGCTCTTGAATGGCTGGAGGGTTAAACTCTCAATTTCCACTCCTTTCCACCCTGCATGGAGAGAATCTTTGAAAGAATATCTCAGTTCTGATTCACCTGAACGTTCACCACTCTGCTAATATGATGACTCACATTTAGCAGGAGAACCCACACTCCACAATTCGCTGTTAAGCATTTGCAAGAGCTTGTCTTGTTAGAGGATATCCCGCACTCCTTTGTTGACTGTAAGCTCCATAATATGGTAGTGTACCGAGAACCTCTTTATCCGCTAGTTAGGCGGATCATTTAGTCCGTAAGGAGGAACCATGAGAAATTATGAGTTCACAATCATCTTCGATGCAAACGAAGATAAAACACAGGGTGGCTTGGAACTAGTAACCAGCATTTTTGAAAAAGCTGGTGTAGAGATTACCAAGCAGGAAGATATGGGCGTTAAGTACCTCGCCTACGATATCAAGAAACAGGAAAAAGGCCACTATGTCTACTTCGAAATGAAGGCAGACCCTTCCTCTATCCTCGGATTCGAGAAGGAATTCTTGCTTAATACCTCCATTTTGAAGTTTCTGTTTGTCAACACAGAAAAATAAATCTAAAAGAATTGGAGCATAAGCATGGCAAATGACTTGAACGTGATCGCATTGGTTGGCCGTCTTACTCGGGAAAGTGAACTTCGTTATTCCAGTGGCGGTATGGCTATCTGTAGTTTTACTCTCGCTGTTAACCGTAGAAAGAGGACGGCTGACAACAGGTGGGAGGATGAAGCCAACTTCTTCAATTGCACCATGTTTGGAAAGAGCGCCGAAGGCCTGAACCAGTATTTGGAGAAAGGCAGACAGGTTTCTATCCAAGGTGAATTGAGGCAGAACCGCTGGGAACAGGAGGGACAGAGTCGTTCCCGTGTTGAAATCGTAGTCAATTCCTTGCAGCTTCTAGCCAGCTCTGGTGGTGATCGCACAGAAGGCCGTCGTAACGACAGCCAGGCGAAACCCCAGGGATCATACGCCCCAAGAACCCAAGCTCCCCCTCCCATGCCTGATATGGACATTGGCGGACCTGAGCAGTTCGATGACGACCAGATCCCATTTTAATACCTGCGAAGAGCAGAAACTAGTTTTTAAGGAGATACATTCATGCGCGATGACGATAGAGATTCCAAGGATTCCGATAGCAGAGGTGGTAGAGACAGGCGCTCAAGTGGCGGTGGTGGACGTAGACCAAACTTCAGAAAGAAAGTCTGTAAGTTCTGTACCCAGAACCTCATCCCTGATTACAAGAATCCTGAAATGCTTCGCAGATACATTACCGAAAGGGGCAAGATTCTTCCTGCTCGCATAACCGGCTGTTGTGCAAAGCACCAGAGAAGCGTTACTAACGAGATCAAGAAGGCCCGCGTACTCGCATACCTTCCTTTTGAGAAGAAGTAAGCTTTGTTAGATGGTATGAACCAGAGTGAAAAACAGTTGATGGGTAAGGCAGCCATGGTGGTAGGAGTGAGTTTCGTGCTCTCCCGGTTCATGCTTGGCAATTTCCTGTTCACCATCCCACTCATGGTTCTGGCGCCAAAGATTTCCGATCGCAGACATGCACTGATCCCCGTAGCGGCCGTAGCGCTGCTTACGTTGATCGTCTCCCTGTTCCAAGCGCGTGGAACGCTTTCAGAGAGTGCAGGAAGATTGCTGTTGAGCATTGGATTGTTCATTCCGCTTGTATTGTTGGTCGCTTCTGCTGTTTGGATTTATTTGGACGATCAACGGACATTTGTACGCTATCTGGCATCCTGCGCCTTTGGCATGGTTGCATCGATAGGGTTAGTTATCTGGCTTTCCAGTGGGTCTGAGACAGTTCTAGAGGTTGATTCGATAATGTTCGAGTCCTTCAGTGCCCTGTTCGGACAGTTGGATGGTCACTCCGGGACTCTCTCAGCGAGAGATCTGGAGAGGGTTTACCGCTTGTCGGTGATGGTCAGTGGATTTGTTCTTGTTCCCATCTGTATGGGACTGGTAGGATTTGCTTCCTTCATGGCTATGAGTTATCTAGGACGATATGATGATGGCTTTTCAAAACGTGTCACCAGTTGGTCTGTTCCGTATGATACCCTTTGGGTATTTCTCGGATCATGGACAGTGGTCCTGTTTCTGATGGTCTTCAAGGCTCCCTACCTGGGGCGCGCCCTGGCTTTGAATGTTGCCTTGGGCTCCTGTGTGCTCTATGCTATACAAGGTATGGCTATCATAATGCACTTTGTGCGGCGCAAGGGCCTTCCCATTAGTGGTGGACGCTTGATGATGAGCCTCTTTCTGATAGCTTTTTTGGTACCTGGTTTGAACATATTGGTTGTCTTCCTGTTACCCCTGCTAGGGGTCTTGGAGACTTGGATAGTATTTAGAAAAGACGAGTAAGGAGTTTTCATATGAAAATCATTCTCAATCAGGATGTCGTTAACCTCGGAGAAGAGGGAGACGTTGTAATTGTAAAGGATGGGTATGCCCGTAACTACCTGTTGCCCACCAAAGCGGCTGTACTGTTCAACAAGACAAACATGTCTTTGTTTGCCGCTCGTGAACGAGCTATTTCGAAACGCAAGAATGAGAAGCGTACACTGGCTTCAGGGCTGAAGTCCAAACTGGACGAGACGACCATCACCTTGGTTCTTTCTGCCGGCGAGAGTGGTAAGCTTTTTGGTTCGGTCACCTCAGCAATGGTCCAGGAAGAGCTGGCAAAGTTGGGCTTTGTAATTGAGCGTAAACGAATTGAAGTCTCTTCCCACACCATCAAGATGGTCGGTACCTACTCAGTGCGTATCCGTCTGTATGAGGATGAGAGTGCTGAAATCTCTGTGGTTGTTGAGAGCGAGAGCCAGGTAAAGGCCCGTGAGGTTGCTGCTGCCAGGGCTGCTGCTGAAGAGGCAAAAGCTAACGCTGATGCTGCCAAGGCTGCCAAGCTTGCAGAGAAAGCTGCTGCTGAAGCAGAAGAAGCTACCAAGGAAGCCGAGAAGATTTCCAAGGATGTTGAAGCTGCTGCGATAGTTGAGGAAGTTGCCAAGGAGACCGAATAATACCATGGCGTCGAATAGCATGCTTGGGCGTGTCCCCCCTCAAAACGAAGAGGCTGAACGCGCTGTTTTGGGTGCAATCCTGCTCAATGACAAGGTCCTTGTAGAAGTGACCGACTTTTTGGGCAAGGATGATTTCTACCGGGTTGCACACCAGGAGCTGTTCGGTGCCATTGTTGCATTTCGTCAGGAGAGTTCAGAAACCCTAGACCTGATTACCTTGAGTTCCTATCTCAAGGCCCATGATCTTGTCGACAAGTGTGGTGGGCTCTCCTACATTTCCACCCTCACCAGTGATGTTCCCACCACTACCAATGCGGCCTACTATGCCAAGATTCTCAAGGCAATAGCACAGAGGCGCAAGCTGTTGCTTTTCTCCTCTAAGCTCAAGGACAATGCCTACGACGAGTCGCAGGATATCCAGAAGGTCATCGATGAGGGTGAGCAAGCACTCTCCAAGCTCAACAATGAGACTGCAGGCAGTGACAACTACTACAGTATCAAGGATCTGATATCCTCAACCATCAGTGACATTGAGGAGAGAAGCACAACCGGGGTAAAGAACGGCTTTGAATCGGCTTTCGCCCCTCTGGACTCCATTACCGGAGGATTCAAGAAACAAGAGTTCATCATCGTGGGCGCCCGGCCTTCCATCGGAAAGACCGCCTTTGCCCTCTCCATCGCCTTGAACATGATCGTCAAGAAAAAGTACCGGGTAGGGTTCTTCTCCCTTGAGATGAGCGCATCCTCTCTGATGGAGCGTCTGTTGACCGGACACAGTCGTGTCGACTTCTCCCATATCCGCAAAGCAACGCTGAAGCATAGCGAAATGAATGCCATAATAGATGCCTCAAGTTCCCTCTATGATGCTGAGTTCTACATACAGGATACGCCCAACATGAAGCTGATGGAGTTGCGTGCCCAGGCAAGACGTATGAAACTCGAGCACGATATCCAGATTATCTTTGTTGACTATATCGGCCTCATTGATGCTGAAGCCGATGCCCGTATTCCCCGTCACGAACAGATTTCCATTATTTCCCGCTCTCTGAAGCAACTCGCCCGTGAGCTTGATATTCCTGTAGTCTGCCTCAGTCAGGTAGGTAGGCAAGCTGATGGGGTGGAGCCTAAGCTCGCTGACCTTCGTGACAGCGGATCGATCGAGCAGGATGCCGATGTGGTTATCCTATTGCACCGTGATGTGGGAAAAAACAGGACTGACGATGAGGATGAACGCCGCAAGAACAACGTCCAGGAGACCAAGATCATTATGGCCAAGAACCGAAACGGTGAGACTGGTGTATTCTCCTTGGCATTCGTCAGCAATATTGTCAGATTTGAAGAGATGGAGTACAGCCACAAGTATGTCTCTGGGAACAATCCTAACGCCTGATTGAAAGAAAGTGGAGCATATCCGCAAATCCTAAAAACACAAAGATACAAAAAACAGTACCAATACCGACCAATTGGAGAATCCAATAGGTCCTTGGCTGTATGTGCCTTCCTGCAATCCATTCGAAGAGGGAAGTGAGTACCTGGGCTCCATCAAAAGCGGGCAGGGGAAGCAGATTGACAATACCCAGGGAGATGCTCACCACTCCCAAAAGATACCACAGCGCCCTGAACCCGCTGGCGGTGTCGTTCTCCAACCCTAACGTGGTGATATCCCCGATCATAAGAGCTGCTCTGGCTGCCCCTGTAAACTCCTGTCGTACATCCTGGCT
>DMAO01000301.1 GCA_003446545.1 Sphaerochaeta sp. | reverse complement strand
TCTTGATGGCACGTTCGATGTTGTCTTTCGGCATATTGTCGGAACGAGCCTTGAGGATGGCTGTACGCAAACGGGCATTTGATTCCGGATCACTCCCACCCATTTTTGTTGCGACAGAAATTTCCTTTATCAGCTTCGTGAACACTTGCCCCCGCTTGGCATCTGCAATTCCCTTCTTGTGTTTGATAGTAGCCCATTTGCTATGGCCGGACATATTTTGAACCTCTTACATGTGTAGAATACTTGCATATGATGCAACCTGATTAGGTTACCACAGTGATACTTGACGGTCAAGTAGTCAAAAAACCGCCAATGCGAAGCGTAGCACCACTTCATCAAGGACCATAAAGCCAATTTCAGTCAGTGAAAAACTTTGTTCAGTGGATACAAACCAACTGGAGTCCAACGATTCTATGACTGATGAGAAATTCTTGTCAAACGACTGGGAAAACCGCTCTTTGAACAACGTTTTATCGATGCCCATATCGGTACGAAGAGCCATCATGAGGAACTCTTCCAGATGTTCGGGGAAGGTGAGATTCTCTTCGCAGTACCCTGAGAATTCTCCCCCCTGGGAGTAGGCATACAGATCCTGGCTCTGGCTCACATGTTGCAACCTAGAACCCTCACGAAAAGCAGATACTGCACTCGATCCAAGGCCCAGATAGCTGTCCAGATTCCAATACGTCAGGTTGTGCTTGCATTGACAGTCGTTCCGAGAAAAGTTGGATACCTCATAGTGACGGAAGCCCAATTTCTTCAGGTGGGCCCATACCCCCCACAGGAAGGCTTCCTGACCATCCTCATCCAAGACAGGAAGAACCCCTGCAGAGACTTGTTCGGAAAGGTCAGTACCCTCCTCTACGGTGAGGCAGTAGAGGCTGATATGGGAAGGATGGGCAAGGCCCATAATTTCGTCGATATCAGCGATGGCCATCTGCATGGTCTGACCTGGCAGGCAGAGCATAAGGTCGAAGGAGAGTTCTACCCCATATGTTTCATGAGCCTCCCTAGCAAGGGTGAGGGCCTTGAGGTTGTCCGCCCTACAGGCATTTCTGCCCAAGGTTGATAGCACCATATCATCCATACTCTGGATCCCCATGCTTACCCTGGTGACCAGCGACTCCTCAAACAGGGGGAATAGGGACCTGTTGAAGGTCTCTGGGTTCATCTCGATCGTGCATTCGCTACTTTTCCCTTTGGTATTGGCCAAACGGAGCATGCTGTGCAGCTGTGCATAGGTAAGGCAACCGGGGTTACCTCCACCTATGAATATAGATGAGAAGCCACAAACTGATGCAGAGACAATAGTCTCCAACTCAGTTTGAATGCGTTGCATATACGTTTCCCTATAGGGCAACCAAAAGGACTCCTCTTCCGAATAGAAGGCGCAGTAGGAACAACAGGTTGTACAGAAAGGAATGTGTATGTAGAGGGCTAAGGGAGAGCCTAGCCTTGAGGGAAAGCAATGGCCTGGAACAAGGTTTGACACTACTTGTTACCCAGATAGCCTATTCTTGCAAAGGGCCAGAATCGGAATCGTACGCTGCCGTTGATCTTTTTTTGTGATACAGGACCGAAATAGCGACCGTCTCGGGAATTGTCCCTGTTATCTCCAAGGGGGAGGATCTTTCCTGTAGGAATGTAGGTACCCATTCGGTAGCGCTCACTATCATTGCGGAAGGAGAAGTTGCTCGGGTCAAACAGGTTTTGGGTCCTGGTCCTCGATGCTTCAAACTGGTACATGTCGTCAGGGTAGTTGTCTTTCTGCACAGATGCATAGGCTGAGGTGAGATAGGATGGTGCATTTGTAGAAGGTACCGACACCTCCTTGTAGCCAAATAGCGATCCCCATGCCTTGATCCCCGCATACTGCGAAGCAGAAACGCTCCGGTGGGGACCTTCAACAAGGTCGAGCTCAGATCTGAAGTTTTCTTCCTTAACAAAGTCAGCAGAACCAGCCTTACGGATCTCCACATTTCCTGCAGAGAACCGGACAACTTCGCCTGGGAACCCGACGGCACGTTTCACATAGAGGCGTTCGGCAATCGAGCCGTCCGCGTTCTTGTCTATGTTTACCAAAGAGAAGGTCCCCATATATAGGACCTGCGACAGGATGTCAAAGAATGGGCCTTTTGAGTCATATTCAGGGTTATAGAACGTAATGATGTCATCACGCTGAACCTGACGATTTTTAGCAAGGACCTTAGGGCCTCCAGGGTAGACCTCAATACCGTAGATAGTCTTGCTCACGAAGACACGGTCACCCACATTCATTGTCGTCTCCATTGAAGGCGAGGGAATAAGGAAGAGTTGGAAGAGGTACTGGTTAATGAGAAGGACAGCAAATACGGCAAAGACAAGGGCATCAGCCCACCCCTTTATCTCACCAATAACGGTGCGGGGCTTCTTGTTAGCCAGCTCATATGCCTTTTCAGCCTTGCGCCGTGTCAGCACCTGTACGGTCTTGTTTTCCAGAAACGTTAGCATTTCATCCATACAAAGCAAACTATCACAATAGGTTCGAGTTGACAAGCAGAGTCTTGATAGATACCTTTAGATATTATGAAAAGACATATTGAACTCCCCGAGGTCAAAGAGGTGCATCTTCCTCAGTTTTTAGGGATGAGGCCTGGCATATATATAGCTACTCTGCTGATACTTGCAATCTTGCTGCTCATCTTTCTTATTGGCTTTCTCCCTGGAATACTCAAGGGCGGACGTTATGTCACATTCTCCAGTCCCCTTGCACAAACTGGTGTATCTATTGATGGGACGTACCTCGGAGGCACACCCTACCAGTTTTTTGTTCCCAGTGGGGAACATGAGGTTACCTTTACCAAAGGTGGCATCCCCATACAAAAAACTACCCTCAAGGTAGGTCACCCTGTGTTCCTGACCTCTCTGTTCCACAGGACAGACAAGCTGCAAGCTGACTTGACAAAGCTGACAACCAAAGAAAAGACGGCAATAAACAATTTCAACCTCCAAGAGGTCATAGCGACCAGTGCCATTACCGTCTTCGATACAGTCCATCCCTACCCNNAAGACCCTTAATGACAGTTTTACTCTGGCTGCAAACTTCATCACCTCAAAGATGATGCTTTCCGATGCCTTAGAGGCATACGAGTCAATAAACATCAAGGCTGACAGTCTTCTGCAAAAGACCCTTGCAGTCGCCCAACAGCTTTTCGTTGATAGTACCACCGAAGAGGTTGGCCTACTGGCCCAAGACCACCTTGTGAAAGGTACAAGGACAAGCCTCAAGGCAAACGGCTTTGAACAGGCTGGCATAACCTATCCTGCCACTTCCTTTGTCATGGGTACCAAAGTCCCCCTGATTTTTCCTGAGACAAACAAGACAGGTCTCGAGGTACAGTCCCAAAGTTTCAGCATAGCCAGCACACCGGTTAGCCAGTACCAGTGGGCCCTCTTCATCGAAAAGAATCCCCAATGGGACAAGGATCAAATAGAGAAACTGCAAATGGACAATCTTACCGACGAGTACTACCTCAGTGGGATCCTACCCTCTGTGGTGTTTGCTACAGGCAAGCCTGTACATAATGTCAGCTACAAGGCTGCAGAGGCTTTCTGCACCTGGCTGACAGACCTGACCGGAAAGGAAGTCTTCATACCTACCCAGGAAATGTGGACCCTCGCTGCCCTTCAGGCCAAGGATAAGTCCTATGCAAGGTCCCTGACGATCACAGACAGGGACAGTGGCACACCCCTTGCCATGTTGGGGGGGGTCTGGGAGTTTACCCAAAGTCCCTACATCCCCCTACAACGCGTTACAGACTACCAAGAGGTAGCAAAGCTGTATAATACCTTCGAACGTTCCTCTGATGTCATTGTCAAGGGCGGGAGCTATCTCAATCCTCCCTCCTCCATTGACGAACATACAGTGGGAGTTGTCGATACTACTGCCTGCGGAGACCTCATAGGGTTTCGCATCGCCTGGAATGACTAGATGAAACAGAACAAGAATACATTCAAGCTTTTGCAAAAGAACAGAAAAGCTTATTTCAACTATGAGGTCATCGAGGACCTGGAGTGTGGCATCGCCCTGGTCGGCACTGAGGTAAAGTCCATCAGGGACGGCAAGTTCAGTTTCTCAGACAGCTATGTGACAGCCACCAACAATGCCCTTACCCTTGTCGGTCTCACTATCCAGCCCTATACGCATGGGAACCTCAACAACCACGAACCGCTAAGGAACCGAAGACTCCTTGCCCACAAGGCTGAGATCAAGAAGTTCAAGCGTAAGGTGGACGAGAGGGGCTTCACCCTCATCCCGACCTCCATCTATCTCAGGGGCAACCTGGTAAAGGTGCAGGTCTCCCTCTGCAGAGGTAAGCAGGTGCATGACAAGCGTGCAGAGGCCAAGGAGAAGGACATCAACCGTGATACGAGACGTGAACTGAAACAGATGCAGTACTAGGCTAGATTTGCCTTCCTCTGATAAGAGTTGTGAATCACGAACAAAAGGAATCTTTTCGTTACAAGCGTGGAGATTCCTTTTGCATTACAAGCATCGGCTACATTTTTTTTCTTCGTGTTGGTTTCAGTAATCTCACTAAGCCTTATCTGTCCATCTTGAAAAGCTCTCAGCTTTCTTGTTCAGGAAAGTCCCCCTATCTTGCTTGATTCCCCAACGAAGCGAGANNGGGTATTGATACCTTTCATTCCCTATGAGGAAGCAAAGGCAATCACCGTTTGTAGCAGGCTTACGACGCAGCCATATCACTCTCCACCATCGTAAAATGCAGAAAATTCCCTCGTAGGATCAAGAGAAAAGAGGACAGAAGCTACTGTACAATACATTTGTATCAAAATACTTTGATATTTTTGTACATTAAGACTTGTTTATAATACTTATAGAATATATTTGATATTATTACAGTAACGTATATGAGACATTTGTACTGATTCATAAGTACTAACAAGAAATAGATGAAAAAGAAATTACCTATAGCAAAATTGTTCACAAGTGAGTTGCATATAATTTTGCATATTTATAATTATGTATTGTTTTAAGTATATTTTATTGTGTATAAAAAGAGTTATATACCTATTTATATTACTTTATTATTATATTATATACTTAAAAATGGCGTATTTTTGATTTTTTATAGCTTTTATAAATTATATTTGATTTATAAAAATTATATAATCATATTAAATATAAAAGTGCACAATGTATATATCAAGCATATACATTACATATTTATATATTTTTTGCATAGCAAATTTGTTGTAGTTACATTTACATACTTACTTTTAAAGAGTAAGTATGTTCAAAAAATACTATTGACAGCATAATATGTTTAAAGTACTATTGAATAACAAATTGAACTGTTTTTACATATCTTTATAAGATTGTTTAATTAGCTTTGATTGAACAAGTGTTTGAACAAATGCTCTATTTCCCAAGGAGAAAGCATGATAACCAGCTCACCCTTCACACTCTGCAGAATTACCCAATCTGAAAGAACCTATTGGTATGCACTCTTCCGTAATCCTGAGACAGGAGAGAGAACCAACAAGAAAAGCGTAGAGAAAATCCGAAAAGATTTAGGGATTGTCTCCTCTATCCCCATCAAACGGCGTGATGAGGCTATTCTCATATGTCAGAAAGCGTTAGATGAGGGGTATATCTTCGGGAAAAAGGAACCATTGTCTTTCTACTCGTATCTGAAACGGTTTTTTGACTGGGAAGAGAGCCCCTATGTGCAGAGGAGGAACCTCCTCGATCCTGGAAGCATCTCTAAGGACTACATTGCAACAAGAGAAAACCTCATCTCCAACCATATATTGCCGCGAATCCACACCAATCTGCTCTTATCAGCAGTAACACTCAACCAATTGGAACAAATCCAGCTTGATTTGGTCAAGGAAGGTAGGCTTGCCTCATCAACCATAAATATCTGCATGGGTGCAGTATCCTTAGCCCTAAACGAAGCGCAAAGACGGGGACTGCTCAGCACACACACTATCCATACAGTGCAGTCATTAAAGAACACGCATAGGATGCGGGGCATTCTCAGTGAGACCGAGTTGAAGACGTTTATGCAGTTCATGAAGAAGGAGGGTGAAGACAGGATCTATCTGGCTTGTCTCCTATCACTGCTTACTGGTATGCGTAGCGGGGAGCTGCGAGCCTTGCAGTTCACCTCAGTAGGTGAAGACCTCATTACTGTTGATCAGGCCTATGCTGACAGGGCAGGGCTAAAAGTGCCTAAGGGGAAAAAGACGAGGTATGTACCCTGCCCAGCCTTCTTGTGTGAGATGCTGAAAAACCTATCCATATCCAATCCAAATCC
>DMAO01000342.1 GCA_003446545.1 Sphaerochaeta sp. | reverse complement strand
TCTATTTTGTACCGGTTATTGATGATAATGGCTATCAGGCAAATGGGGCCATCATGATCCTTGTACCAAACAGCACCGCAACAGGGTACATGAACCTGCTTCGCACCATTTTCATCTCTGCAGCAGTAATCTTCCTAGGCATCATGCTGGTCATCACCTTTACGCGGGATCCCATAACCGGGTTCATGGTACTGGCCCTCTTTGGCATTGTGGCAGTATTCATCGCCTATCCGCTTCTGGAAGCGGTGAGGCTCTCCTTCATGAAGGATGGGGTAGTATCACTGCAAACCTGGAAAGAGACCCTATCGCCCACCTACCTGGTAGCGCTCTGGGGTTCGTTACGCCTCGGAGTCCTTACAGCCACCATATCCACCCTCGTGGGATATATGTTTGCTTTCCTCATCGAAAGGACCTCCTTCAGGAGGAAAAAGGTAATGAGCACCCTGGCAACCATGCCAGTCATTTCCCCACCCTTCTCCCTGAGCCTCTCCATCATACTCCTGTTTGGAAACAACGGGCTCATCTCAAAACAGCTGTTGCACCTGAACACCTCCATCTATGGTCTGGCTGGCCTGACCCTGGTTGAAGTGATCGGGATGTTCCCTATCGCCTTCATGACCATCAGCGGGGTCCTCAGGCAGATTGACTCCACCGTTGAGGATGCCTCACTGGATTTGAGCGCCTCCAAGTGGCAGACCTTCAAAGCCATTACACTTCCTCTTTCTGCCCCTGGTATCGTATCTGCATGGCTGCTGGTCTTCACCAACTCCCTTGCAGACTTTGCCAACCCCCTGCTGCTCAGTGGTGACTATCGTGTCCTCTCAACCGAAGCCTATATGCTGGTTACAGGACGAAGCAACCTCAGTGCCGGTTCGGCTCTCTCCTTCCTGCTGCTTATGCCGACCATCACAGCCTTCCTCATCCAACGCCAATGGGTTGCTAAGAAAAGCTACGTAACGGTTACAGGCAAACCCTCGACGACGCTTACTGAGCTTACTAACAAGCCGGTACGCCTCTCCTTGGAGGTTGTCTCCTGGACTTTCATTGGCTTTATTGTTGCCCTCTACCTGACCATAGTGGCAGGATGCTTTGTGGTGAACTGGGGGATAGACTACTCCTTCACCCTTGCAAACTGGGGAGAGGCTCTCTCTCGGGGCTGGACGTCCATCCGTGATACAGTCACCCTTGCTGCAATCGCGACCCCGACAGCAGGCCTGTTGGCCATGCTGACGGCAATGTTGCTCGTGCGTAAGAAATTCCCCGGCAAACGCCTGCTGGAAGTGGTGATAATGACCCCCTATGCAATACCAGGGACTCTGATTGGTATCAGTTATATCCTAGCATTCAACAAGCCACCGCTGTTGCTAGTGGGAACAGGGGCCATCATCGTCATCAACTATGTAATCAGGGAACTGCCTGTAGGGGTGGAGAACGGCATAACAGCCCTCCACCAGATAGACCCTGCCATTGAAGAGTCAGCAGCTGATCTTGGAGCTGATGTTACCACCGTATTCAGGACCATCGTTCTGCCTTTGGTTCGGCCTGCATTCCTTTCGAGCATGTCCTACACGTTCGTTCGCTCGATGACTGCAGTCAGTGCCATCATCTTCCTCATATCGGCGCGTTGGAACCATCTGACCGTCCTCATTTTCAACTTCTCTGAGAACCTCAGGTTCGGTCTGGCCAGCGTCTTGTCAACCATCCTCATCGTCATCGTGCTCCTTGTATGGACTCTGATGCAGGTTCTTGTCAAGGATGACAAGCTCACACAAAAAACTATTTCAACCCGGTAAGGGGGCTTTCTATGTTGGAAAAAAAGAGTGTATCAGTAACGCTTGAGCATGTTACCAAACGGTTCAAGGACGTGAAAGGCAAGAAGGATGTTATCGCCGTCAATGAAGCAAATCTGGTCGTTGAACCAGGGGAGCTGGTGACCTTGCTCGGCCCTTCAGGATGTGGGAAGACCACAACGCTGAGGATGATTGCAGGCTTTGAGTTGCCTACCAACGGTAAGATTTTCATCGGTAATGAGGAGGTCACCATGATGCCTCCTAATAAGCGCGACACGGCGACCATGTTCCAAAGCTATGGTCTGTTTCCCCATATGACGGTGTTTGACAATGTAGCCTATGGCCTCAAACTTCGTAAGATCCCCACAGAGCAGATCAAGGAGAGGGTAAACGAGACGCTTGCCATGGTCGGTCTTGCCGACTATGGCGATAGGGCCCCTTCCAAGCTATCGGGTGGACAACAGCAGCGTGTAGCCCTTGCAAGAAGCCTTATTGTCACTCCCTCAGTACTGCTGTTGGACGAGCCCCTTTCAAACCTCGACGCCCTGCTCAGGGAGCAGATGCGCGTGGAGATCAGAAAGATCCAGAAGGAGCTTGGAATTACTGCAGTCTATGTAACCCACGACAGGGTGGAGGCGATGAGCCTCTCTGACCGTGTCGTAGTCATGAAGAACGGCTTCATCCGCCAGATAGGGGCACCTTCGGTAATCTATGAGGAGCCGAACTCCCGTTTTGTAGCTGGTTTTGTCGGTAAGGCAACCTTTTTCCCTGTAACAATACTCAGAAAAGAGGCACAGAACTGGATTTGTGAGCTTGGAGGGAAAGAGGTCGTCGCCAGCCAGGCAGGGGAAAATGTTGAGGTAGGAACAGAAGCTGTCCTGATGGCAAGGCCCGAGTCCCTCAGGGTAGTGGAGCCCAAAGCAGGGCACATCGAAGGCAAAGTCCGTCTGAATGTGTACCTGGGAAACAGCTTGGAGGTATTCATAAACACCTCCTTTGGAGAAGTCTTGGTACAGATAGATGACCCTCATGCAAAGAAGGTATTTGCCGAGGGTTCTGATGTCTCCATCGACTTCGCACCTGACCGTGTCAGGTTGCTCAATATGAGTGAAGAGTAGAGAACTTCCGCAAGGGTATTCTCAAAAGACAAGGTGCCTTACCCGCAGGGAATGGCACTTTTTTATTTGCCCAGAAGTGGCAATAGAGTCAGCTGGGGGAGTGCGACTACCAAGAGGGAGAACCACTAGCCTTAGGCAAGTGCGACCAGATGAGTGGTATAAAGGAAGCGAAAGGGCTTGATACAGAGAACAATATGGGGAAAATGGTTACAGAAGCCCTTGTTTTCAAGGCCCATGATGCAATAGTCCTCATCGCTGAGTAGGTAATAGCCGCTCATATGCGAATTCATTTGTGTACTGTCCCGGCAAGGTGGCCTAAAGCCACCTTGCTCTACCTCTACCACATACCATAAACTACAACTCGCAAACTGTGACTCCCTCTTCAATAACCAAGGGCTGGCCAGTCCCTGTTACCTCTACACCCTGAAGCGTACAATGCACATTTCTCATGCGTATACCACGCTCAGAGACTTCTGGCAGGCCTTGCGTCATCTCGCTGTCTTGTACTGGTTCAAGACTCTTGGATGCAACACCAAAAGAGCAATTCTCAATATGTAAGCCGGTTATGGGCTCTTCAGGCAGGCCAACAATAAATCCAGCTGAAGAGCGGGATCCGGTTGCCATGCAATTGCGGATGGTTATATCGGAAAGGGAGGGGGTTGTTGAGGAGACCATCTGTTTCATTAACGAGAAATCCTCATCAGTATCTGATCCACAACGGTAGTACATGTTCAGAGTGAGGGGGCACAGGTTGGCCTGCATCCTGATATCGGAAAACACCAGGTTTGTAATCTTCCCACCCCTGCCTCTTCTAGTCTTTATCCTAACCCCTCTATCAGTCCCATCGAAAAGGCAATCAGAAACCTTGACATCAAAGATTCCTCCAGCTGTTTCACTGCCTATAACAGCACCTCCATGTGCATTCTTTACAGTACAGTGCTCAATGCGGACATTGTTTGTAGGAATATTAGTTCTGATGCCATCTTCACCGCTTCCACTTTTCAAGGCGATGCCGTCATCACCAACATCAATTTTACACCCTTGTATCTGGACGTTTTGGCAAGAGTCAATGTCGATACCATCAGTATTGGGAGCATCCTTGGGATTGATGATCGAAAGGTCCTTGAAGAGAAGGTTGTTCGAATAGAGAGAATGAAGGGTCCAGAAAGGACTGTTGGTAAGTGTTATACCCTCAACACACACCTGTTCACTCCTAATAATCTGAAGCAAGGGAGGGCGTAAGTACTGTGACAGCCTTCCCCCACCTCCTCCACTTTGGCCTTCATAGCCTGGGTTCAAGAGTGAGAGACGCTTCTCCACAGGAGAGACAGGACCCTTCTGAAACTCTCGCTTGTAGGAGGAAGCCTCCCACCAAGCTTTACCCTGTCC
>DMAO01000228.1 GCA_003446545.1 Sphaerochaeta sp. | reverse complement strand
GATGTAACCGAAACGTTTGCTACTGATGAGCTTCTCCTCTCGTCTGGCATTAGTGTGCATGAGGGGTTCTCCCCCTCACTGTTAGCCCTTGATGCCGATACTGTCATCCATAGTACAGCCTATACAGAAACCCTACCTATCCTCTTGGAGGCTACAAGATTAGGTTTGGTTGTCTATTCCTATCCCCAGTTCCTTTCGTATCTCTCAACGTTGAGCGACAGCTATGCTGTAGCGGGAACCCATGGCAAGACTACCACAGTGGCCCTTGCCTCGTACCTGCTTTCTACCAGAACTCTCTCAACCTTTCCCTTTTACAGTCTCTTCGGCTCTACGGTGAAAGGCTTCTCCCAACCCTTCTATCAGGGTAGTGAATCTGCCCTGTTTGAGGCGTGTGAGTACCAGGACCATTTTCTTTCCTATCATCTTCGGGGTGCTCTGGTGACCAACATCGAGCTAGATCATCCGGATTATTTCCCTTCGGCACGTGAGGTGCACAAGAGCTTTGAAAAGTTTGTGGACAACCTCGCCAGTGGGGGCTTTCTGATCTGCTGCAGTGACGATCACGGGGCGAGAAACCTCGCCTCGTATGCAAGGCGAGAGAGGGCTGACCTTACCGTCATGACCTACGGCTTTGATGACAATGGGCCTTTTCGCATCATTAAGAAGAGCTATGAGGATGCGTATACACTCTCTTGTCTTGATGGTTGTAGTTTTCCCCTGCCTGTGCAGGATCGGGCTCTGGTGGGCAACCAGATAGGATCTGTCGTTCTTGCCCTCTCAATGATACTGGACAGGAAGAATCCCAAACTCTATCTTGAGAGTGGCACGCTGATAACAGCTGAGATAATTCCGACCCTAGCTGGAATGCTCAGTAAAAAGCTCGCAGGGTTTCCCGGGGTAGTGGGGAGATGTGAGATCATGAGGGACGAGGGTGGGGTGCTGTACGTTGATGACTATGCCCATCATCCCACTGAGATCATCACGACCTTGGGAGAATTGCACAGCAGCTACCCCAACAGGCCAATCCTAGTAATCTTCGCCCCGCATACTGCAAGCAGGACCAAGACGTTCCTCAAGGACTTTGTCCTATCTCTTTGCATGGCAGACCGCGTAATCATGCAGAGCTGTTATGGCTCTGCCCGAAATGACAACACCGGTGAGGGGGAACAGGATATGGGAGAGGTCCTTTCCCATGCTTTGGGTGAGAGGCTCATGCGCACTACCCGTTGCCGTCTTCAAGCGTGTGTGTATGCCCGCAATGATGAAGAGACCGTTGCAATCGCTTCGAACTGGTTGCAAAGCCAAGATTTGTGTATTACGATGGGTGCTGGTAATAACCGAGCCCTTACCGAGCGTATAGCTCAGGCAAGAAGGAGCCTTTGATGAAAAGCATGACCGGATATGGATCAGCAGAAGAGTTGCATGAAGAGTTCCAGCTCTCCGTTGAACTGAAGTCCTACAACAGCAGATATCTGGAGATCAACCACAACATCCCCTTCTACCTCGCACCCTTTGAGATTGAGATAGATGATGAACTGAAGAAGATTGCCAGTCGTGGCCATGTTGAGGTGAATATCAGGATCAAGACACTCGCTTCCGATATGGAGATAGTGGTGGACAAGCTTGCTGTCAAGCGTTATGCCGAGGCTTTTTCCCAGATAGCTGCCCTCAGTGGCAAGGCCCTCAAGCCTAAGCTCGCTGACTTTATCGGCAGCGAAGGGGTGCTCACCAGCGTCAGGCCCAGTGATAGTGAAATCTATAGGGCCTCTCTTTTTTCCACTCTTGCAAAGGCATTAGAGCAGTTTGACCAGAGTAAGGAACGTGAAGGCTCCCATACGAAAGCAGACCTGAAGAAGATGGGGGAAATCGTTAGAGAGAGTCATGCCATCATAGCCTCCCATGCCGATGAGCTGGACGAAATGGTGAAGAACAACGTGCGTGCCCGTTTTGACGAAATGCTCTCAGACCAGAACTATGATGAGAACAGGATTCTCTCCGAGGTCGCAGTCCTGTTGATCAAGTACTCGGTCAATGAGGAGATCAAGCGTTTGGATGTCCATCTGAAGGAGTTTTTCAACCTCCTAGAACAGAATGAGCCTGTAGGCAAACGCTTGGATTTCCTCTGTCAGGAGATGCATAGGGAAATCAACACCATAGGAAGCAAGAGCCAGATGGTGGAGATGAATCTTCAGGTTGTCCGCATGAAGGACGGCTTGGAAAATATACGCGAACAGATTCGCAACATAGAGTAGGGGTATCTCGTGCGCATAGCCATCAGTGGGAAAAGTGGGTGTGGGAACACCACCGTAAGTAAAATGGTCGCCGATGCCTTGGGCTTTGTCATGATCAACGTTACCTTTCGCACCCTTGCAGCAGAGTGGGGTATGGATTTCTGGGAGGTCTGCAAACTTGCAGAACAAAGTGATGCCCCTGACCGTGAGGTTGACCGTCGTCAGGTGGAGATGGCCCTTAGTGTTGAGAACTGTGTCCTTGGAAGCCGACTTGCTATCTGGATGCTCAAGGAAGCTAATCTGAAGGTCTACCTTTCAGCGACTGCAGAAGAGCGGGCAAACAGGGTGCTCAAGCGTGAAGGGGGCACCTTTAGAGAGCGTCTTGAGCAGACAAGTCAGAGGGACTGCAATGACAGTGCCCGCTATGAGCGTCTCTATGGGATCAATAACAGTGATACCTCCGTAGCCGACCTGGTTATCGACACTACTGACCTTGAGCCGGAGCAGGTGGCCACCCAGATTATTGCCGAAGCAAAGAAAATCCTGTTGGAAGGAGATGCATGAAAAAAACATTGGTTTTCCTAGGTATTATCACTGGTATGCTCTCCTTGTTGTCTGCTGCCCCTTACATGGGTATCAGTCAGTCACCGGTCTCCACTTCGGTGGAGGTAGGCTACCTTACCAACTCAATAGACCAGAACCTTGCCGTCTCACTGCCTCTTCTTGGCTCTTTGGATAGTGGGGATGACTGGTATCGCTACCCTGTGGCCAGCATGAATCTGTTGTATAAGAAAAAGGTTGGTCCCACTGTAGCCATAGGTCTCGGACCCACCCTACGAATGGGTTGGGAGTACCAGAAGGCACTGTGTCTGCAGGCAGGATTCTTGTTGCAGCTCTCTCTAGAGACGCCGGGGGTAAGAGATATCCTGTTTTGTGAACTTGCCTATCTGCCTAAGGCATGGGCTTGGTCGGAAGGTCCTGCATCCTCAACACTGCTTGAAAAAGGTATCGGGCAATTTGTCCGATTTGGGTACAGACACGCTTTTTGAGTACTGTACATTCTTAGTGTAATTCATTACAGTAATAAAGTTGTATTATCTAGTAGAAGGAGAATCGATAGTGAGCATTCCATTGGATACCCTAATTGATTATGAAGAAAATATTTATGAGATTACCTGTGTAGCCATCAAAGAGGCTATCATCTTGAGTAATCCCGGTTGTGGTGGTCAGGAGATAGAGGAGAATAATGGAAAAATTGTTAGTGAGGTCCTCAGAAGAGCCCTTAACGGTGAAATCCACTTCGAAGCCCCAGACCTGCTCTAATCCTTTTGAGTCAGTAGTTTTTCTCTTCGGCCCCACAGGCGTAGGAAAAACGGAACTTCTTATGGATCTCGATCCCAAGAAGTATTCAGTGGTCAATGCCGACTCCATCCAAGTGTACCGACACTTGGATATAGGGTCGGCCAAGGCCAACTCAGTAACCCTTCAAGCCATTCCCCACTATCTTATCGATGTGTTCGACCCCTGGCAGCAGTTCAGTGTAGGGGATTTTGTTGCGTATGCAGACCAGGCATGCACCGAGATCCATGCACAAGGGAAGATTCCGGTGCTTAGTGGGGGAACTGCGTTCTATTTTAAGCATTTTTATTTTGGTCTTGCCCAAGCACCTCCTAGTGATGAGAAGGTGCGCCTTAGACTCGCCCAGGAGATTGAAAAAAACGGGGATGCTTGGGCGTTTGCGCGTCTCTCACAAGTCGATCCTTCTTCTGCCAAAAGGATTCATCCTTCTGATATGTATAGGGTCAGCCGTGCCCTGGAGGTCTATGAGGGATCAGGTAGGCCCTTGAGCAGTTACAGTGTGCCCTCGGAGCCCCGATATGGCATGAGGCCTCTGATCATTGGTCTCTGGCGAGAGGGTGATGAGCTGAAACAGCACATAGCAATGAGGGTGGAGAAAATGTTCTCTGAAGGGTTGGTCGAAGAGATCCGCCACCTCATTGAGATGGGGGCAGATGAGACTTGGCCAGGCTTGCAGGGCATCGGCTACAAGGAGTTCTTCCAGGCAAGGAAGAGCGGAGAGGCGTCGCTTTCCATGGTAGGCAAGCAGATCGAACGCAACAGCCGCTTCTATGCAAAGCGGCAGATGACCTTCTTTAAAAGCTTCGCGGATGTATTGTGGATGAATGCAGAAGACAAAGCTTCTATTGTCGCCCTTATTGAGGCATACCGATAGCTTGGGACTGTTTCTTGTAGGTTGGGATCCTGAGGTCCTCCAACCTGCGAAGTGCCTTATTCTCCAGAGAGGTAATCTCAAGCCATCCGCGCTTACTGACACCAACACCAAAATGCTGTACCTGTTCATACCTGAAGATGACTATTTCTCCCTCATTGACCACTGTCTTTTCCTGGTCCTCAAAATACGGATAGGGTGAGTAGAGCACACTGGTCGCCTCATAGTTGTTGCTATCGAGTTCTCGTACCCTGACATCAGCAACACCATAGAGGAATGTTCCCTCTAAGATATCTGGTTTTCCGTTCGCTATCCAGGTGTTGGGGTCGATCTGGGTTGTAATGCCCTCATAGGCTTGGCGTGTCTGCCGAGAGACAAAGAGATTGGTTACTTCCATGGCTACAGGATTTTTTACCTTCTTGGCAAGGGATGCTTCCATCTTCTGCAGATCAAGTTCATTCTGAGCAATATAGTACTCCTCAATGACCTGCTCTGCTACCATTCCTGCGGTATAGGGAGGTGCAAGTGCATCCTTGATCCTGCCTGTCGTAAACCATGTTACCATTATGACAGCAAAGGTTATGCTGATTACGATCCATCCTTTTTTTCTCCAGAAAATGCTTCGGTTGGAGCGTTTTTTCTGATTATCCAAGAAAGCTGCACTTGAGGGGACATCACGCATCGCCTCATAGGTAGGGGTCTCGTTTCGGTCTTGTAGGTTCCACTGAAGGTTTTTGGTAGCCTCTACAAACCAAGTAAGGGCTTTCTGGCTCTCAAGATTACCACTTGCCTCTCGCTGTTTGGATAGGCTCATGCGTAGGGATGTATCGATGAAGGAGGTACTTTGTTGGTCCAGGTTCAAGGAACTCAAGCTCAACGGAAGGGCCCTAAAGCCATCCTCTCTGGTCTCAAGAGCACCAAAAGGAGGGAATCCTGCAGCTGCAAAATAGAGTAGTTGGACTAACTGGTCACAGAGGGCGAACGGGGTATGGAGGCCATGGTGCACCCATGCCGATACCATATTGTAGCGCACATCTTCTTCTGCACAGGAGGAGAACAGGTCAGCCAAATCTTGAGAAAGGATAAGAAATCCTCCCTCCTCAATACCCCATATCCGCCAAAGGGGGAGGGTATTGCTACTGAGGTCTAGAAACTGTTTAGGAAGAGAATACAGGCTTTGGGCAAGTTCTCTGAGCAGAGACAGGGCTTTGCTTCGTTTTGTCGTTGCAATCTCGGTTATAGGAAACAGATGAATGGTCTCGAAGTAGAGACAGCGTTTGTCTTCGACTACTGACAGCCCTTCCCAGTACCAGGCTTTGGGCTTCTGTCCTTCTACGAGGATGTATCCAGGGGCTTTCTGCCCTTGGAGCAGGTAGGAGGGAAGGTCTACTCCTGATGGTCCGATGGCCATACAGGTATAGGGTTTCTGTTCGATAACCGACGAGAATACACTTGGGGCAACAACCATCTCAGACCTCTTTCCTTTTTGCACTGGCATGCCAGACAATACGTTCTTTTGTTTTGAATTCTTGGGGAAGCTTTTCTGACTCATTCCCTTCGGTATAGAAACAGGTGAAATCCCACCCGTTCTTTCCCCAGCTTTGATGCCTCAACGCTTCAAAGGCTGCGATGGAGCAACTGGAAATTTGCTTGGAATGTACGCTTTCCAACAAGGGCTCTCCCTTCTCCAAGAGAGAGACCAGCATCTTAGCATGTTCTGTAGCCAACGGTGCGCTAAGTATGGCATTGAGGTTAGCTGAGAGCACAAATACCGTCTCTGGAACCAGGGAGACTATCTTCTTGAGTATTGCTGCGTAGGTCCTACACTGATCAGCATCACAGGTATTGGTAAGCAGTGGCAAAACAGGCGCTCCCTTACAGTATGCATCTACCAAGGGTAGGGTAAGTTCGACTGCCGGTTCCTCAACAAAATAGCTATGTTCAGCTTTGATAGCATCACCAAAAAGCGAAAGGAGGGTGGTTCGGATCTCTGTGGCATACATGATCTCAGTATGGGGCAGCTTGATGCCATCCTCTGTCGGGACGAAGAGGAAGTGAGGTTTGTCGATATCCAACGCTTCCTGGTGCAAGGGTGCTAGGATTACCACCAATTTGGGTTTCAGGTCTGCTATTGCAGAGAAGCTACGGTGCAGAAGATCGAGGGCCACAGCATAGCTTGCGTGTGGTGCGATGATCGCAGCAGGAAGCTTTGTTAGCTTGCCATCCCTATCTGGTACCTGACTTCGCATTGCACACAGGGCAGTGAGTTCTTTAGAGTCGCTTGGGTAGAATATGGTTTGATGTTCACTTGTGTGCATCTTCATCCTCCAAAAGTAGTCTCACAAGGCGGTCCTCGTCCAGTGTTACTGAGAGATTTTTTTCCTGAGTGGGTATTACAAGTCCGGTTTTGCCTTTTTTTGGTCGTCTGAGATGTTTTACCTGGGTGTAGTAGAGGTCTGCCTTCCCCTGGTTTTTAGCTTTGCTGAAGACAAGGGCAAGGTTGGCCGCATCCAGAAGAACATCCAGAGGGACACTCTTATCCCTCTGGAACTTGATGAAGACATAGCCACCTGGGGTGTCACGCGTATGCATCCAGTAGTCATTGCCCCGT
>DMAO01000263.1 GCA_003446545.1 Sphaerochaeta sp. | reverse complement strand
CTCCATCGATTCCTCTGGTCATCTATGCCATGCTAAGTAGCACCTCTGTTGGAGCCCTTTTCATGGGAGGTATGATCCCAGCAGTTTTGTTGGCCCTGTTTCTCATGGTCTATGTTGCAATAGTAGCAAAAAAACGAAACTATCCAAGAGGTTAAAGGATTTTATGGAAAACCTTCCTACGCTTCACCCTCAAGGCCATCCCCGCTCTTATGACTCCAGTCATCCTGCTCGTTGGAATCTATACAGGTGTGATGACCCCAACAGAAGCAGGAGCCATCGCAGGTCTCTACGCCATCCTTGTCTCTGTGTTTGCCTACAGGGCAATGGGGCTGTATGACCTTATCGAAGTGATAAAAACCTCAATTAAGGATATTGGGGCAACCAGCATTATGATCGGGGCTGCAGCTGTCATCAGCTATATCGTTGCACGGGAGCAGCTAGCCGCCGATATCGGAAACTGGATTCTCAGTTTCACTGCAAGCAAGTACACCTTCCTCTTCTTGGTGAACATTGTCATCCTTCTATTAGGCATGTTTATGGATACATCCACCATTCAGTTGGTCTTTGTGCCAATCATGCTCCCTGTAGCAAATGCTTTGGGCATAGACATGGTTCACTTTGGACTGGTGGTGACGTTCAATATGATGGTTGGCCTTTCCACGCCCCCCTTCGGAATGCTTCTCTTCATAACTTCTGGAATTTCCGGAACCCCGTTGAAGGGAGTCATGCGTGAAATTTTCTGGCCACTTGTAGTCATGTTGGTCGTGTTGGTAATTATTACCTATTTCCCCGAAGTCACCCTCTTCTTGCCACGTGCAACAGGACTTATCTAGGAGTTTGTATGAAAAAAACGTATAACGGTTGTTGGCCAACCATGGTCACCCCCTTTACTGAAGACAACAGAGTTGACTTCAAAGCGGTCGAAGCCTTAGTTGATTGGTACATCGAACGGGGATGTGACGGCATATTCGCTGTCTGCCAATCGAGTGAAATGTTCTTCCTCACAGAACAGGAAAAGACCGACATCGCAAAAGCTGTGGTTGAGGCATCAGACTCACGGGTAAAGGTCATCGCCTCCGGACATACTTCCGATGACCATCAAAGGCAAATCCAGCAGCTGGGGGCCATGGCACAAACTGGTGTTGATGCAGTGGTTTTGGTCGCCAACCGAATGGCAAAGCAACACGAGGGTGAAACCGTCTTTAATGCCAACGCCGAAGACATTTTCTCCCAATTACCTGATGTCACCTTTGGCCTGTATGAATGCCCTTATCCTTACCTCCGTCTGCTTACTGATGATTTTTTGACCTCGTGTGCAACAAGGGGAAAACTGGTTTTCCTCAAGGATGTATCATGCAGTCTGGAAATTGAAAAACGCAGAGCTGCACTTGTGAAAGGTACCGACCTAGCCCTGTTCAACGCAAATACCGCTACACTGCTTGACTCCCTCATCGCTGGCTACCATGGCTACAATGGGGTGATGGCTAACTTTCATATCGACATCTACAAGTGGATGTATGAACATTTCAGGGACCAACCGGAGCTAGCAAGGGAGGTCAGTGACTTCTTGACCGTTACAGCAATTACTGAGGCACGATCATATCCAGTCAATGCGAAATACCATTATGACCGTACTGGGGTAAACATGAACCTGCTCACACGATCAAAGAGTGCAGACCTGCTCAACGAAAACGGACGTCATGAGATAGAGAGCCTTATCAGACTCGAATCGGCCATGCGTACACGTTTGGGGCTCAAGGCATGAACAGGGCCAAGGCATTACTCGCCTCAATGCAAGAAGGGAAATGCAAGGTAGTGGGGGGACATGTATTTTTTACCGATCCTTCTAGTACGGAGGCCCTAGCTATGCACGGCTATGATTTCATATGGATAGATGCAGAGCATGGTCCATTTGACAAGCATACTCTGCTCATGCATGTAATGGCAGCGAATGCTGGAGGGGCAGCTGCCTTTGTGCGGGTGGCTGAAAACAACCCAGCTGTGATAAAGCCAGTTCTGGAAATGGGAATAGACGGTATTATCATACCCATGATACGTACAGAGGAGGATGCTCAGAAGGCTATCAAAGCCTGCTTGTATCCCCCGGAGGGGGTTCGTGGATTTGGCCCTAGGAGAGCAAACAAGTATGGGCAGACGCCTCTGGCAACATACTTGGAGGATGCCCGTTCATCATTTCTGCGCATCCTGCAAATTGAACACATTCAGGCGGTAGAGAATATTGAGGCTATCCTTGCGGTGCAAGGCCTCGATGCCATCATCATCGGACCAAACGACCTGTGTGCCTCGATCGGACGACTAGGTGAGAGCATGCACCCAGAAGTCCTTGAGCTTGGAAAGCAAATTATCTCTCATGCCAAGATGGCAAGAATTCCGGTTGGAGTATCGATAGGGCCCGACGAAAAAGCTATCGGAACATGGATGAAGATGGATCTGGATTTCATTAGCGTAGGTGATGATATCTCATTCTTACAGCAAGGAGTACAAAGAACTCTCTCGATGGTGCATATGCAAAAAAGGGAGAAAGGAGCTCTATAGTGGAAATTCCTTCGTGTTTGCATTACTCTGCAAAGGCAAAAAATAAATGCCAAAGGAGCCTCTGGTGAAGATTGCTGATTTTTCCCTATCACGAACAAATTTGAGTCAGCAGGTTGCAGACCACCTGGAAGAGGTAATTCTCTCCTCCCCCACCTCCAGAATTTCCGAGAAGCTTCCCTCAGAGATGAAACTTGCTATGCAGTACAATGTTAGCAGACCTATCATCAGGGAAGCCATGAAACTACTTCAGGAAAGAGGTCTCATCACCCTAAAGAATGGCTCTGGAGCGTACATCACAAGACCGGAGACAGATACTGTCATGAATGCAGTAAGTCGCATCATGCAGGCAGACAAGATCAGCGCTGAAGAGCTTACCCAGATGCGCGGGATTCTAGAACTCTCCTCGATTGATCTTGCAGTTCAAAAAATCACAGATGAACAATTGCAAGAGATGAAGGTGATAATTACCACCTTCTCAGATACCACCTTACCACTCAAAAAACGTGTTTCCTTGGATGAAGCTTTCCATATAGCGATTGCACAAGCAAGCGGAAACAACCTAATGGTCATGTTTATCACTGTCCTCACCTCCCTTTTGCGCGACTATATGGGCAAGGGAGTTCTTGTGGACGGAGGAGTTGTAGATGGCATAAAACGCCATCAAGAGATTTTCACTGCCCTGGAAAACCGTGATCCCCAGGCAGCTCACCAAGCTATGGTTGACCACCTAAGGGTATCCAGTGAGAATGTGAAGGAGTTTGACAAGCAAGGTGTGAAGTTAGCAAAGAAAAATGAGAAGAAGAACTAGGTAGTGCAGGACCTTTTTCCCATACTCTTCTCAAGAAAGTGACTCATTGGAATGGTAACCTCCTTCGTCCCACAGGACCCTATGATTCACCTCAATACACGCTAGAGCAAGGCTATTGGGCATACGTCTCAATTCCATTGGGTTCATGCCTTGAATGAATCCTGTAGTATTCCCTACATATATGCAACTACACTGTGTATACCTTCCCTTTTAGGATGTGAACACCCTTGCCCATGTGCAGACGAAGGCCATTGATATCGCCAATGAGATACGAATGAGAATACAAGCAGGAGAATCCTCCCCTTACAAAATTCTGCTAAAATCACGATTTTAGTTGACCTTACCGCAACGGCAAGGTGTATAGCTATGCATAGGAGGCAGAGCATGGAACTAACCATCGGGGAACTCGCCCAGTATGCAGGTATATCAAAGAGGACATTGCGATATTATGATGAGATAGGCCTACTCAAGCCAAAGAAGAAATCTCCCTCGGGATATCGTCTATATGGTGGAGAGGAAGTAAACCGTCTACAACAGATTCTGTTCTACCGTGAACTGGACTTAGATCTAGATACCATCAAGACCATACTTGATGATCCACAATTTGACCGGATACAAGCTTTACAAGAGCATATGGAGAGTCTGATGAAGAAGCAGGAACACATAGAAATTCTTCTTCAGACGGTGAAGAAGAGCCTACAGGAGGCTCGAGGAGAGATACTTATGAGTGAGAATGAAAAGTTTGAAGGGTTCAAGGAAGAACTCATAGAAAAGAATGAACAGGCCTATGGGAAAGAGGCTAGAAAGAAGTATGGAAACGAAGAAGTAGAGGCCTCCCAAGCGAAACTGATGCGCATGAGTGAAGAGAGCTTTGCAGAGTTTGACCAGCTTGACAAGGAAATCCTGGAGAAACTCGAAATGGCAGAGAGGACCAAAGACCCCAGTTCAGAGGCAGCCCAGGAGGTGGCGCGCCTGCACAAGCAGTGGTTGCTCTACACCTGGGCGAGCTATACGAAAGAGGCACATGCAAACCTCGCACAGATGTATGTCGATGACCCTAGGTTTGGCGAGCATTACCAAGGTAGGGCAGAATTTCTCAGGGATGCCATCCACATATTCACAGGGAAGAAAGCAATTAAGACCTGAAGATATCTTATCATCCCTATTTCTTATTCTTGTGCTTCTTTTCCTCTTGCTTACGTTCGTTCTCCTCTACCCTGAAAAGAATGATCCTTCGGATAAGATCAAGGGGAAGAGCCCTGTCTAGGGGAAACCGTATCGCTCCCTTGGAGGTGTGGTAGGAAAGCAGTTCTTCAGCGAAATGGGAAACCCCACTAGGCATTGGGTACAGACCAGTATGATTTTTATTTGCAGCAAAATAGATCAGATCGCCTTCATATAAAAAAGTGGGCATCGCATACTTGATTGTCTCCCTCACTTGGGGGACTGTCTCATGGATGAGAGAGCGCAGAGCCTTCATACGGCTCTGCTGCTCTTCTGAGAACTGTGCTATATACGCATCGACTCGGGAATCTTGATCTCTCATAAGCCTTGGGCCTATGTTGTCAGCTCATCGATAGCTTTAAGATCCTCTTCCGAGAAGCTCTTATCACCCTTG
>DMAO01000183.1 GCA_003446545.1 Sphaerochaeta sp. | reverse complement strand
GCAAAAGCATCACCGGTGAAGGCGGGGGTGTACGAGCCGATAGCCCCGTTGTTTATCAGGATGGTCTGGTAGAAAGCCTTGTCGCTACCATAGATTTCCTGCATGAAGGCAATGGCCTTGTCACGGTTTGCACCGTTCTGCAGGACGAACCAGGAGGAACCGCCCAAGTTGGAGGCGTTGGCAGAGTTGGCGAGGTCCAAACGAGGAGTGGGGGCCACTGCCCAGAGGCCACTCTGGTCGGTCCCGGCCTTGATGGACCCGATGATCCATACACCGGTGGTGATTGAGGCAACCTTACCTGAGTTCATAGCACCGACCCATTCGGTCCATCCGGAGGTGGGGAGCATGAGGTCTTCAGTTACAAAGCGCTTGTACACCATCATCGCTTCCTTGAGGGCTGCGTTATTGACCAGTGCAGGCTTTCCTTCCTTGTCAAAATACCAGCTTCCAGCACTCTGCAACATGATTCTGAACAACCCGCCATCACTCTTGTCGCCGGCGAGCATATACTGGCCGGTCTTGGCCTTGTATTCTTTTGCGATATCGGCAAAACGATTCCAGGTGATGTTCTCAAGATCCTTTGGCTCAAAACCAGCCTTCTTCATCAGGTCTGTGCGATAGAAGAAGCCAGATACGCCGGAGTCAAAGGGAACACCATAATATTTGCCGTCCAGCTTCATGACGTCAGCCTTGTAGCCGACAAAGTCATTGTAGTTGAATGCGCTGGTAAGGTCTGCAAACTGACCGGGATAGCTTGTCAGGTATTTCTGCACGTTGTAGTCTTCGATAAGCACGATGTCAGGAAGACCCTGTGTGGTCCTGGAAGCCAGGTTGGTGTGCAGCTTCTGCTCCACATCAGCCTTTGCAAGCTCAACCACTTCGAATGTAGCCTCAGGATGCTTAGCCTGGTAGCGGCTGATAGCCTCATTCATGATGGAAATGTTGAAGTTGGGATCCCATGCCCAAATCCTGATGGGACCAGCTTCCTTTGCCTCGGTGGCACCTGCTGCAAACAGCGGAGTCATCAAGGCCAAGAGCACCAAGAGAATAATTACACTTTTTTTCATACTCATAATCTCCTTTTCGTATGACAGTCTCCTGCCTTATACGCTAAGCATAGGATGGGGAATCCTCTATGTCAAGAAAACTTTACTAAATTTTACTATTATTTTACTTCCGTTTACACCACAAAAAACCATGTATTTACTAGGGAATATAGGTAATACTGAGATTCCTACAGTTTTTTATGTATAAAACTTAGAAAGGATGATAGGATAGTAGTAAAGTTTTACTGTTTGCAAAGGAAAGGCCGTGGCTACTATTAAGGATATTGCACAAAAGGCTGATGTCTCTATAACTACAGTTTCTAGGATTCTCAACCATGACGACAGCCTGAGTGTCTCTGATGATACCAAGCTCAGGGTGCTTGTTGCAGCCAAGGAGTTGGAGTACGTGACACTGCAGCAGAGGAAACAGAGGCGGAAGCCTGGTAAGAGGCTAACCTTTGCCATAGTCGAGTGGTATGACTATCCCGCCCTGATAGAGGATCCCTATTACCTGTACCTGATGACGACTGTGGAAAAACAGCTGGCAAGGGAGAATATCAACACCGTAAAGTTCATCAGCATGGATGGAAACTTTGTCCCCTCTGTCGATACTCCCATTGATGCCATCATCGCAATAGGAAGGTTCAACCTCGCCCAGATCGAAAAGATCGCCGAGTTTTCGCCCTATATCGTGTTTCTGGACTCGTGTCCCGATGCCACTCGGTTTGACTCGCTGCTCATCAACACGGAGCTCGGCACCAAGTTGGCCCTCCAGCATCTCTATGACCTGAATCACCGCCTCATTGCCTATATCGGTGGGAAGGTCATCGGGGATACCGGTGGGCAGGGTCGGGATATGAGGAAGACAGCCTATATTGAGTTCATGGAGGATAAGGGCATCTTTGATGAGGCCCTTATCTACGAAGGCGAGCGCCTTTCCTATAATGAGGGGTACGCTCTCGCCTCGTCACTGCTCGCCTCTGACCCTCGTCCTACCGCCCTGTTCTGTGCAAATGACACCACAGCGACAGGTGCTCTCACCCGGCTGCACCATAAGAAGATACGCGTGCCCCAGGATATCAGTGTTGTGGGTTTCAATGACCAGAGTTCGGTGCGGTTCCTGGACCCACCTCTGACAACGGTGCATGTTCCCATGCAGTTCATTGCCCAGAATGCGGTGGACATCCTCAAGAACAGGGTAAGCGGCCTGTACAGTCTCCCCAGGAAACTGTACATCCCCACTTCCCTTACCCTAAGAGAGAGTACGAGAGAGCTCTAAATACAATATTTTCCAAAAAATGCATTAATCTTCTCTTTTTTGTCCTAGGTCAAATCTTTTTCCTAGGATAGTGAGTAGTGTACAGGTAGATCAAAAATATTCATGGAGGAACGATATGAAAAACATAGTAGTACAACTTGAGACACTGAGTTGCCCAACATGTGCGGCAAAGATTGAAGGTGCTTTGAAAAAGACAGCAGGCGTGAAGAATCCGACAGTATTGTTTAATACCTCGAGAGTTAAACTCTCCTATGATGAGCAGATCGTACAGGAAGAGGAAGTCAAGAAAGTTATTGCTAAACTTGGCTATGGAACCTTATCAGTTAAGGAGACATCATAATGAAGAAATTTAGCAAAAAGGCCGAGGTAATCATCGTGAGTGTTTTGGTTGGCATCTCACTTATTCTCCATAAGGCAATAGCCTATCAACCAATCACGATTGCAATCATGGTAGTTTCGACAGCTATAGCGGGAGGTCCTATCTTGCGTAGGGCTCTCTCGGCCTTGCGCTACCGAATAGTAGGCATTGATGCCTTGGTCTCGATCGCTGTGATTGGAGCCTTGATCATTGGTGAATATTGGGAGGCGGCTGCTGTAACCTTCCTCTTTATGATAGGCGATTATCTTGAGAGCAGGACGCTCGAAAAAACCCGGTCTTCTCTTAAAAGCCTGATGGATCTGGCCCCAGAAACGGCACGGGTTAGGATCGATGGGGTAGAGCAGACCCTTTCTCCGAGTGAACTTAAGAAGGGGATGATTCTGGTCATCAAACCCGGAGAGCGAATTGCCGCCGATGGGGTGGTTTTGGAAGGCTCGGCTTATGTTGACCAATCGAGTATTACCGGTGAGCCCGTACCAGTGTTTAAAGATGCAGATGAACACATCTTCTCAGGTACTATCATCAAATCTGGGTATCTCATTGTGACGGCTACTGAAGTTGGTGAGGCCACAACCTTTGCCAAGATCCTTCACTTGGTCGAAGAGGCCCAGGATGCCAAGGCTCCTACGCAAAAATTCATTGAAAAGTTTTCGCGCTATTATACCCCTGCAATAATCGCCCTTTCTATTATAACGTACCTAATCACCGGTGATGTCCA
>DMAO01000363.1:3115-3653 GCA_003446545.1 Sphaerochaeta sp. | reverse complement strand
TGGGGTATTGATACCTTTCATTTGAATAAAATCCTTGATTAGTTTCAGTCCAAGACCTCCTGGTTGATCACCTTCTTTTGTTGTGTTCCCTTCTGTCAATGCCCATTTGATGGCTTCGCAAGAATCCAGTTTATCTATACGCAAATATTTACTTACTTTTTCAGGGATGCCAACGCCGGCATCTGCAATAGTGAAGTCTATTCGTTGTTTTTGTGGATAGAACTGCCCACATACAAATACCCCTGAGACTTTGTAACGATTTAAAAGAATGAAGTTTGGAACATAGCCCTCACTCCAGGCTGAAGCGTACAGGGTAGCGTAAGGTTACCCCTACTGCCTTCCCCCCAAGGACAGCCGGCTTGCCCTGCAAACCAGTAAAGGCCTGTACTGCAGCTTGGGCCAAGCCATAGCCAGGGTCCTCCTCCACCTCTATGCGTTCCACCTTTCCTGAAGGTGATATGTACAGGCGCAGTACGACCAAGCCCTCTATACCCTGATGTTTGGCAAGATCTGGGTATCTGATCCTTGAGGCCAGGGC
>DMAO01000363.1:0-3089 GCA_003446545.1 Sphaerochaeta sp. | reverse complement strand
TCAACAAGGGAGGGTAGAGGATCAGGGAGGACAGTAGAGACAGCAACAGATGCAAAGGATGCCTCTGTATCTGATTGCATCATGGTGCCTTGTGCTGGATATTCTGTAGCTATAGGCAAAGTTTCAGAATTGGGGCTAGATTCCACTTCAGGATCAGGATCAATCGTAACCTCCGGTTCACCAGTAGCTTTCGTAACAGCAACATCATTGGCGGAAATGGGAGGAGGCTTTTCACCTGTCTGCAATGGTATGGAAGGCGTTGGTGTAGAAGCAGGAGCCGTTACAGATTCTGTCTTGACCCTTGTTGTCTTGGGTTGTTCTGGTACAGAGGGAATGGTTGCCTGTACTGAGGGAAGGCTATCGACAAGGGAGATGGTCGCCCCTGCTGCGCTAGGAGTTTGTTGAGCATTGGTTGTGCTCTCCAATGGGATAAGTAGCGCACCTAGGGAGGCTGCTGTTACCAGCAGTGTTATCAGTGTGGCTCTGAGTATGTTCATAGCGTTGGCTCCACAATACAGTGTAGGGTGGTGACCCCACGCTGCCTCAAGGCTTCAATGATGGGTCCTATAGTCTTGAAGGGTGTATCCTTGTCAGCTAGTAGGGAGAACTCTTCTGCTAAGGGCAACTCTTCAAGAAGAACTGCCTTCTCCTGATAGTACAAATCCCCATTGGTGCCAACCAACAGGAGATGCTTGGGCTCTTCTGTTGCACTAGAGGTTTCACTCTGTGCCGGGGTGAGGGGGATGGGAAGGGTATGGGTGGATATGGCCAAGATGAGAAAGAAGAGTAGCAACAGGAATGCTATGTCTGTCATGGCTGTAGGGGCCTGGGAGCGTTTCTTTCTCATGGGGTTATCTCCCTTACTTTGTTTTCTCTTTCTGTAGGTGATGTATCCTCAGCCAATGTCAGGGAGAGAGAGGCTATCTGCCTCTGTTCGGTGAGGGAGAGAAGGTCGACCACCTGTTGCCAGGAGGTCTCCGCCTCCACCCGGAGGTGGAGTGTGGTGGTGGGGGTAAGCATTCTGGCGAACTCTAGAGGGGTATGGCTTTGATCCTCTAGGAGTATGGTTCCCTGTTGGGTAAGCAGGGCCTGTAGGACAGTCGTGTCTGTTTGTGATGTATCACTGGTATTTGTGTGTAGGGCTATGCTTTGTGTCGTGTTTATACCAGCTAGCAGCAGGAAGAAGATGATGAGAAGAAAAGCTATGTCGCTAGGCTGGCCTAGGTCCCGTCTTTTTCGCATAGGGCTCCCGCTGCCATATCAAGGAGAAATCCAAGTATGGTTGCAATGATAGAGACGATGAGGCCGAAGGCTGTGGTGAAGAGGGCTTCATACAGGCCTGAGGCCACTACCTGCAGTTGTACCGATACTGCCTCTGATACTGATTTGAAGGCGTTGATCATCCCTGTTACGGTTCCTAGGAACCCTAACACGGGGCTGATCATGGCCACGAGGTCAAGCACAGAGAGAGGCCCTTCCAATTTTTTGAGCGGAAGGGTCTCCCCTCTTTTCCAAAGCAGGAGAAAGGTAATGGTCCTTTCCAAGGCTATGACCACCGTTACTACCAAAAGGGCATAGAGTGGCCACATGACCGCTCCTCCCTTTTGCATGAGTGAATAGAGGTTCTCTGCTTTCATGTCAGAACTTCAGCTTTCCGCCAAGGCGGATCTTAGTCCCAGGCATCGGATACCCACTTTGTAGTTCATACGATGCGTTGAGCAGGTTGTCCAGTGCTACATACACCGTTAGTGCCTCTGTGACCTGTGCATTGAAGCTAAGGTTAAGCAAGAAGATATTTGCANNCATATACCGTAAGGTTATCATTGACCTGTGCATTGCAGCTGAGGTTGAGGACGAGTATGTTTGTAGAGGAGGCAGAGCTTGTCTTGCCTAGGAACTCGCCGCTGAGCACAGTGTCGAAGATGTCGTAGGCAAAGGAGGCTGAAGCCTTGGCGGTGTGCTTGCGTACATTGCTTACCTCTACATTATCAGAGAAGGTCTGCCCATCTGACAGGTCATAGCTCTTGTTGTACTGGTAGCTCACAGAGAGGGCAAGCATATCAGACAGTTCAAGGGTGGCCGCCAGCTCAGCTCCAAGGTAGGCACTGTGTGCGATGTTGTTGGGCATGAACGTGCTGGCATCATATGCGATGGCATTGTAGATGTTTCTACCAAAGGCTGTACCTTCAAGATGGAGAGAGCCGAGTTCTGTTCTGATCCCGACATCCGATTGCAAGCCTTTTTCTGTCTTCAGGTTGCTGTTGCTATATCCGGGCCAGAACAGGTCTGAGAAGGTTGGAGGGTTTTCTGCGTAACTGGCAGAGGCCTTCAGCTCAGTATTTTGGCCAATGGTGTATATGGCCCCAAGGGATGCATTGGGTGAGAGTGCTTCCAAATCGCTGAGGTAGGTAAGATTGGCACTTGGGTGTAAGGAGAACATACCATCAAGCAGGTATATGCTGGCATTGGCATAGAGGGCAGGCTCGAAGCGGAGGTGCTCACCGGCCTTGGTGCTGTCCACATAATCAAAAGAGAGGTCGACACCAGTGATCATGTTGTAGGCCTCACCAAAACGCCAGGTCCCTTCCAAGAGAAGATTACCTTTGTTCTTGTTGTGAGTCCCATCACCCCAGGTTACATCATGGGCAAAGGTCCTGAGATAGGTATAGTTGAGGTCCGCCTTCAATCTTGCAAGGGCTTCCCCAAGATTTGTGAGGGTGACAGAGTTCTTTGTGCTGAAAAGAATGTCCTTCTGATAATCCTCAGGTGTCAGAGCCCATGTATAACTGCCGGGCAGGGAAAGGCTCTTATAGTTTGCCAGGTTGTTTGAGGAGAGGTGCACATTCTCTCCAAAGGCTCTGCTTGCGTTGATTCCCCCATGGACTTCATAGATTTCAGCATTGTCCCTAAGAGCCTGTACTGCTGTCCCGTTTTCATAGGTATAGGCGTTCTGGGCAACAAGGGAACCCACATTTGCTACAAGGTTGGTCCCACCCAGCGTATTGGCATACGTAACATCAAGCTTCTGGCTATCGACGAGTGAGAGATAGTTGCGATCATCAGAAGAGCCGTAGGCTTCAGGAAGGAAG
>DMAO01000256.1 GCA_003446545.1 Sphaerochaeta sp. | reverse complement strand
GTAGGCTTCAGGAAGGAAGGACCCGTTTTCTACAGTGACGGAAAAGGGAGTTTCTGTTGCTTTTCCTTGCTTGGTAATGATGTTTATCATTCCCCCAATGGCGTTGGTCCTGCCGAGATTACCTGATCCGCTCTTTATGATCTCAATGCGTTCAATGGTGTCAACAGGAATGATGGAGAGGTCTACCGATCCGTCATGGGCCGAGGAAAGTAGGACCCCATCGAGGAAGATCAGGTTCTTGGATGCACTCGCTCCGCGAATGACGACTGTCTGCAAGGCTCCCAAAGAGCCATAGGAGTTGAAGTTTGTCCCTATTGCCTTATTGACAAGCTCGCCTGTCGATTGTGCATTGTATGCCTCAATCTGAGCTCTGGTTATGACTGAGACAGATGATGCGTTGTTTGTTTCTGCTTGTGCGGGTGCTACGTCTGATATGACGAGCTCGTAGGCAGTTCCGATGTCAGTGGTGGTTGTCTGTGCTGCAAAGAGATTAGAGAGGGCAAGCAGTACGACCAGGGAGAAGATTCCGCGCTTCTTCATGAAGGGCCTCCAAAAGAAATGATGTGCATTTTCTTCGTGGAGGTAGGGCATGCCTATAGATGTGGCTTGGGCGCTGTCTCTTTTTCCACGAAGAATTTCAATCTGGAAACGTCTCCTGACTTACGATTCTTCTTACCGACAGGCCTTCTCATCCAAGGGGACAATGGCAATATCTGTGTTCATCATCGATTACAGTGGCGGGACCGTCGGGGAGTCACACCCCGTTCCGTTTTTCCAGATCCAGCACCCTCATGCTAATCCAAGCAAGTGAGGTTGGTCAATGGGCAAAGCAAAGGCCTCCGTGTGGAGGCCTTTGTGGACAGACAAGTGTATGGGGGAGTTGTTTGGTATTAGTTCGCTGTATAGATGAAGGTCACCGTCCCAGTGTAGGAGCCGGAAAGCGCCTTGTCGAAGTCCGTCTGGCTGACGCTAAGGGAAATCTTGTTGGAAGTTGAGGTAACCTCAGACAAGGAAGGGAACGTTACGACAGGGTTTGCTGCGGTGACTTCAACAGCATTGTTGGTTGTTACCAAAGCTACGTTACAACTGACAGTATAGTTGATATAGGCATCAGCCTGTCCCGAGATGGAGCTTTTCATGGCAGAGGCTTTCATGTTCACCCTAAATCCAGCTCGGTTGTTTGAGAGGGTTGACAGCCATGCGTTGATAGTTTGTGTCCCTCCGGAGGAAATGGGAAGTTCTGTGTAAGGGGTGAGAGCGTCAAAGCTTGTAACTGTAGTTCCAGAGTATGCGGCATTTGAGATAGTCATCAGGTCTACGTTTGCGACTACGGTTGTTACGATAAAGTTGTCGGTGGTAGTGGCAAACACAGCAGTTGTTGAAATAAGCACAATGAGGGCAGCTAGTAGTAGGGGTTTCTTCATTCAAATTCCTATTGAAAGCGTTAGCTTCCGTGCAAGTTTTTGTACCTTTTCCCGAAGTACATCCGTATACTACTTGGTTCAGAGACTTATGTCAATACTAATACTTATAAACAAGAGATAAAATCATATGTAAATGAATAAAATATATAATTTAATACAATTAAAGAAATTAAATTCAATTACTGGATTGCTTTCTTATGACAATTGATAGGTTATAATTCAGATAAAATATAAATTAGTGATTGTATGAATATTTTATACGGCATTATAGTCTTAGCAAAAGGTTGTATATGTCATAGGTATGGGATGGGAAAGGGGTATCAGGAAGCAAAAGTGCTGGTCGTAGAGGCAATGGGAAGACACGGTACTGCTGGGCATTTCGTTTCTTTTATGTAAACTGAAATGAAAATTTCCGCCTCCCTAAAACCTCCATTGATCAGTATGCTGGGTGTTTCTGGACGTTCTTTCCCATGTCCGAGGGTGGGTCCCGACTCCACAGGTGCCTCCTGGTTTGGCAGAGGAGCTGGTGGATGATCTCAGGTGTGTCGCTGATGCCCAGTTCGCCTGGGGGGTGAATAGGGTAGTGTGGCATGGTAAGCCGTTCAGCACAGGGAAGGATCCCAGGAGGTTCTACGCTTCTGTGCACCTTGGTGATGGGGGGAAGTTACAGGATGATCTCAAATCGTTCAATGGGTATCTGGAACCGGTAAGTGACTATCTGAGTCGGGGTGAGACCTATTCCAGACTGGCTGTGTATTTCCCTTTGGAAGACCAATGGATGAAAGACAGGCTTCCTAAAGAGCTCAGGAAGCCAAGCAGTAACTTCTATTGGGAACTGCAGGAAGTGCATATGGAAGAAGAGCTTCTAAAGTATAGGCCTTTATGGTTTTCTCAAGCGTGGTTTAAAGAACTGGAGTATGAGAAACCTTTCCTGAGGTATAAGAATAGGAGCTTTGAGGCTTTCCTGGTTGATTCAGAGTGGATGCTGCTCGATTCATTAAAAGCGCTGGCAAGACTAAGAAGACAAGGGGCTCCTGTCATATTCAAGAGGTGGCCAAAAGAGCCTGGGATGAATAAGCATGAGGAGTTTCAGAATCTTATCAACGAGATGCAACAACAGGAACAAGCAACACTTACAGATGTAAGACCAATTCTGGAATCAGAGCAGCCTCTTGATTTCTGGTGCAGGAAGGATGGGGAAGATTACTATCTGTTCATTGCACATCCTAAGATGAGGAATCTTAGGTATCCTTTGGAGTATGGGTACAGTGAGAAGGTACAAGCGCTAAGAGTAGAGGCTAGGTTCTATGCAAAGAAGGGAGTATTATCCTTGGTGCTGGATTTCCAAGAGAAAAGGAGTCTGGTGGTAAGGATAGGGTGGAGGGAAGCCTTGGGATCAGAAGGTAGGCTCCAGGTACTTTGATGGAATTCAGCTAATAGCGTTCATGCAGGAATACTAGTCCCATGACCAGAAAAGACTCTGTTGGAGTCTGATCGGAAATGATTGCGCATCATCAGATCAAAAACAAAGGCTGGCCGTTTCTGGCCAACCTTGTGTTGTGGATTCTGTGGATTTCTTACCTGGTACCTCGCATCGTCAAATCATGCTCTGAATGCCCTGTTTTAACGTTTTCTGTGGAAACTGTGGACGTTGTACCTGGTACCGTAAGTTACAGTGCTATGCGGTGACTGCTTGCG
>DMAO01000295.1 GCA_003446545.1 Sphaerochaeta sp. | reverse complement strand
CCTTGCTTTCCCCTCCCTCGCTCGGTAATGGACCCATGGTAATGCTTCCGCTACTCTCGCTTCGTTGGGGAATGAAAGATATCATGGCTCAGATGCAGGGCCTGATCAGCTGAGGGCAAACTCACTAAACAGGGGAGCAAACACAGAGGCCTTGCGGTAGAAGACTACAGGGCTTCCCATAGGAGCATCAAGCAGATACTCCCCACCTAAAGAATATGCTCTGCCAGTAAAAAGGTGGACCCAATCATCTGAGGGAAGCAGAACTTTCCTCTTTGGCACCCCTTCTTCAAGAATGGGAGCGACCAAGAGATCTCTTCCCAGGAGATACTGATCCTTACAGGTAAAGAACGGGTCCTCTGCATAGTGGAGGAGAATTGGCCTGATGACAGGCTTGCCTTCCAATGCATTCTCCTGAACACAGAACTGGAGATAGGGCTTTAGCCTGACATGAATCGAAACCATTCTGGCAAACAGCTCTATAGTCTGGTCATCCCCATCGAACTGCCAGTTATCCTTTGGCCGGTTCCCTTCATGGGTTCGCATCAGGGGAGTAAAGGTGGCAGCCTCGGTCCAGCGGCAAAGCAATTCTTTTGAACGTTTCATCCCATACAGGGTGGTATAGCCACCGATATCACTATGATGAAGGCCCATTCCACTCATTGCAAGGCTTAGGCAGCTAGTAAGCACTGATGGTAGGCCATCGTCCTCAGACCAGTCAACATTCTGGTCCCCTGCCCACATCATAGGACAGAGGGCAAGGCTACGCTCATTACCTGCTCGCATGAAGAAAAGAATCTCATGCTCTTTCCCCGATTCTGCTATCGCCCTCTGGTTCACCTCTGCCCACATGCCAGGCCAGGCGTTATGTGCAAGCATACCAGAACTCTTGTCATAAAGGACCACATCGGTGGGGAGATACTCTCCAAAGTCAGCCATCCATCCAGCAAGGCCAAAGTCAATCATCTCTTTTTTGATGACCCCTACATACCAAGCTTTTGCAACTGGATTGGTAAAGTCCACAATCCCTGCATCAAACTCGCCAAAATCAACTAAGTAGGGGGTACCCATTCCATTGAGAGCCAGCAGATGCTTCGCTTCTGCTTCTTTGAACAAGTCATGGCCTTCCAACAGATAGGGGTTGATGTACCCTAAAAAACGTATGCCTTGCTCCTTCAGGTTTGCAATCTCCCTATCCAGAGCTGGGTAGAGTGTAGGGTCCCACTGCCAGTTCCATCGCAGACGCTTACCAAAGGAGGTGTGCTTCTCGCCTTGCCAGTCCTGTGCCCAGATACCTGTGACAGGGACAGCGCCCTGTTGCATCCGAGCGAGCTTTTCAAGGCAAGTCTTCGTACCGCCTTGTATGCCAAGGATTATCCCGTCATAGACCCAGGGGGGCAATTCCTTCTGTCTGCCCAACAGGGCTGAAATATCCTGAACGACCTCAAGAAGAGAGGGTTTGGCACTTATGGTAATCGAGGAGGGCACATCCCAAAACATAAGGCGGTGGGTATCAGAGGAGCTGAAATCAAAATCAGCATAGCCATAGGTCTCAGCATGGAGGAAATAGCCACGTGTCGAGACGAAGGTAGGCTGGGGATAGAAGGTCGTATGGTAGTCACCCCCTGCCCTGTCCAGCCTGTCAGCTATCTGGGTAATGGCTGTCTCTTTGTTCCTGCCTACCCCCTGTTCCCCCGTCCAGAGGGGGAAGTTTTTTCCCCGTAGGTCGAAACAGGAAAACTGCTCCCCACATCCATAGACATGTTCGCCCTCTTGGGCAAAGAAAAACAGTTCAAGCCGATTATACCCTTTGGGCATATCAGAGAACATGAGGGACAACCGTCCATCAAGCTCAGAGAGGGAACAGGTCATCTGTGTTTTCTGATGATAAAACCTGATGGTATAGATCACCCTGCCCTCTTTCAAGGACTGGGATAGCTCGTACTTTTCCAGGCCGACTTTCCCTTGCAGGTCATCCTCAATGAAATAGTTTCCCCGATACATGTCTATCGTCTCAGAACCCCTATACAACTGGATACAGGGAGAAGTGGGAGTGTGGTCAATGATGGCTAGTTTATTATACAGGACGAGAAGGCTGCCCTTTTGCATGGTACAACTGATCATCTAGCCTTTTACCCCCCCGGTGGTAAGCCCACCGATAATCTTGTCGTGCAAGAATATATAGGCTCCGATACTGGGTATGATCGTAATGATTACAGCAGCATACATACTGCTATAGTCGGTGATAAACTGACTGGTAAAGAACTTAATCCCAAGCTGGATGGTACGGCTCTCGATGCTGGAGGTAAGCAACATAGCCATTACAAACTCATTCCAAGAGTAGATGAAGCAGAAGGTAGCCGCAGTCACCAGGCCTGAACGCGATAGAGGTAGTATGATCTTGGAGAAGCGTTTTAGGAATCCACACCCGTCGATGATGGCGGCTTCCTCAAGCTCCCTAGGTATGCTTTTCATGAAGGCAGTCACTAAAAAGATGGAAACAGGGATGTTTACTGCAGAGTAGACAAAGATAAGGGCTGTCAGTGAATTGTACAAGCCACTACGGGTAATGAGGGAGAAGTATGGCACCATAAAGGATATGACCGGGACAAGGATCCCAGCTGTCAGGACCGTATAAATGACATCCCTACCCCTGAAGTGTTCGCGTGAGAGGATGAAGGCCGCCATGCTGGTTATCAGGGTATTGAGCACCACAGCACTTGCCGCAACCACAACAGAGTTGAGCAGCAACCTGGGGAGGCTTGCCATGGCAAGGGCATTTGCATAGTTGACCCACTGCATCTTCTCAGGCCATCCAAAGGGAGATACCTGTAACTCAAGGTTAGTCCTGAGCGAGCTGACCAGCAGCCAGAGAAGAGGAAGCAGTGCCAGGGCCAAGAGCGTTACCAAGAGAATCCATTTGAGTGTATTGGCAAAATACCACAGGGGAGTCTGTTTTTCTTTCATAGTCGGCCTCCTACTGTGCCATTTCGCTCATCGGGTCAGATTTCCCGAAAAGTTTTCGTAACAGGGTGATCACT
>DMAO01000208.1 GCA_003446545.1 Sphaerochaeta sp. | reverse complement strand
CTACTCTCGCTTCGTTGGGGAATAAGGTTCACTGATCCTGAAAAGCAGGAGGAATCCCCTCCTGCTTTTTTTTAAGGGGAGATACGCTGTATGGCTACTGAAAAACGACTGGATAGGGTTGGATGGTTATTTATCATTCCTGCTGGGGTTCTGCTCATATTCTTTATCGTCTATCCTATTTTCTACTCATTATACCTCTCGTTTACCTCAACCAAGGGTATCGTGAGTCAATTTGTCGGGATCAAGAACTATATCAGGATGTTCAACGACCCTATGTTTTTCCTTGCCCTGGAGAATACCTTCAGGCTGCTGCTGCTGCAGGTGCCCATCATGCTGGTGCTTGCCATCTCCTTTGCGGCAATCCTGAACAATAAGAATGTACGCTTCAGAGGCTTCTTCAGAACTGCCCTCTTCTTGCCTTCAGTCACCTCCCTTATCGCCTACTCCATCCTGTTCAAGATGCTCTTCAGCTATGACGGACTGGTCAACAACATGTTGCTTAGGTTTGCATTCATTGATAAGCCTCTACAGTGGATGAGTGACCCAAAGCTGGCGACCTTCGTCCTGATCCTCGCCATGATCTGGCGATGGACCGGGTACAATATGATCTTCTATCTCTCTGCCATGCAGAACATCTCAGAGGATCTCTATGAGGCTGCCTCCATCGACGGCTCTTCCAAGGTGCACAGCTTCTTCTACATTACCATTCCACTGCTGAAGCCCATCATCCTCTTTACGACGGTGATGTCCACCATAGGGACCTTGCAACTCTTCGATGAGCCGATGAACCTCTCACAGGGAGGGACGACAGCTAGCATGGTAGGACCGGACAATGTCTTTCTTACCCTCAGTGTCTACATCTACAATATCTGCTTCAAATACACCCCGAACTTTGGCTATGCTGCAACAGTCAGCTATGCTATTCTCATCATCATCGCCTTGCTTACCATAATCCAATTCAGGGTAAGCAGTGACAAGGATGAGAATATGAGAAAAAAACTGGAACGGACAGAAAGGAAATTACGCAAGGGAGGAGTACGATGAATATGAAAAAAAGTTTGGGTTCATTCTTCTTATACCTATTCTTGTCCATTTCTGCATTCTTCTCGATATTTCCCTTCTTCTGGATTATGATTGGGTCGACAAACAGTGCTGTGGACATACAGATGGGAAAGCTCACCCTTGGCGATCAGCTGAAGATCAACCTGCAGAAGCTCTTTGGAGAATCGAATATGGGAGGGGCCCTCTTCAACTCTGCAAAGATAGCAGTGCTGACAGTATTTCTCTCCTTGCTGATAACCAGTATGGCGGCCTACGGCTTTCAGATGTACAAGTCAAAGGCAAGGGAGAAGACCTACTCGCTGTTCCTGCTGACGATGATGATCCCCTTCGCATCCCTGATGATCCCGCTCTTTCAGATCATCGTAGTCTTCCGCCTGTTGAACTCCCATATGGCCATTATCCTGGTAGGAAGCATCAGCGTCTTCATGTTCTTCTTCTTCCGCCAGAGTTTTGTGAACTACCAGACGGAAATCCTACAGGCCGCTCGTGTGGACGGCGCCGGTGAGTTTCGGATCTTCTTCACAATATTCTTCCCAAGCATGAAGAGCACCTATGCAGCTGGAGCCATCTACTCCTTCATGACCAGCTGGAATGCGTATATCTGGCCCCTTATTGTGTTGCAGTCGAATGACAAGAGGACATCGACCTTGCTGATATCGTCGCTGTCCTCCTCCTACACCCCTGACTTTGGTGTCATCATGACAGGCATCGCCTTGGCGACGTTTCCTGTNNCCTGTCATTGTGGTATTCTTTGCCTTCCAGAAGCAGTTTGTACAGGGCATGGTGGGCTCTGTCAAACAGTAAGAAGGAGAAAGCATGCAGGCAGAACAATCACTTGACCCTACAGTCTTCCAGGAGAACCGACTTCCTGTGCATACCCTGTTTTCCTCCCATAGCGCGGTACGGGAAGTCTCCCTTAACGGGACATGGCACTTCTGCTACTACGACAGCCCCCAAGAGGCTACCTCCCTGTTCCTGAAGCAGAAGCATATTGCACAGATGCAGAGCATCAAGGTTCCCGCACACTTCCCCCTGCAGGGGTATGGCGTCGCCCAGTACACGAATACGGTGTATCCGTGGGATGGGCTTGATGCGATACGCCCTCCCGAGATACCAGGACAGAACCCGACAGGCTGTTATGCTAAGGTATATGCGGTCAGCAGAGAAGAGATGGATAAGGACCTTATTTTACGCTTCGATGGGGTTGACTCGGCTCTGTACCTGTATGTGAATGGGGAGTATGTGGGCTATAAGGAAGACAGCTTCTCTCCTGGGGAATTTCTCATCACACCGTATGTGCATGAAGGGGACAACCTCATCTCTGCAATGGTCCTTCGCTATTCTACAGGAAGCTGGTTGGAAGACCAGGATTTTTGGAGGATGCCGGGAATCTTCCGTTCGGTGAGCCTGCTCGTCTGTGAAAAGGCCAGGATAACAGACCTGTTTGTCAGGCCTACACTGGGAAATGAGTACAAGATAGGAAAGGTCTCCTTTGAGGTAAGCACCTCACAAGTTGGAGACTACGAGTACCACATCACACTGGACAAGCAGGAGAATACCTATAAAAGTAAATCTATCACCATCGAGAATCCCATGCTGTGGAGCGCTGAGGAACCTAACCTCTACCATTACACCCTTGAACTCTCAGAACATGGCACTGTCCTCGATACGGTCACCGGGCACTTCGGCTTCAGGAAGATTGAGATAAGGGGCCGTACGCTCTACCTGAATGGAAAGAGGCTCATCCTGCGCGGGGTCAACCGTCATGAGTTCGATCCCTACAAGGGACGTTTCATTACAGAAGAGCTCATCACCAAAGACTTGCATCTGATGAAACAGAACAACATAAATGCTTTGAGGACCAGCCACTATCCCAACCATCCCTATGTCTATGAGTTGTGTGACAAGTTGGGCATCTATATGATGGATGAGATCAATTTGGAGACGCATGGGACGTGGATGGTTGCAGGGCGGGTGGAGAAGAAGAGCTACACCATCCCCGATGACAATCTCCAGTGGAGGGATGCCGTCCTGGACAGGGCGATCTCCATGACAGGGCGTGATAAGAACCACCCTGCAATCCTTTTCTACTCCTGTGGGAACGAGAGCTATGGAGGGGCCATCATCAGTGAAGTGGCTTCCTATTTCAGGTCTCTTGCCAACAATACGTTAGTGCATTACGAGGGAGTCTTCCATGACAGGCGCTATAACCACACCAGTGATGTGGAGAGCCAGATGTATGCCAGGATAGAGGATATACGGAAGTATCTGAGGACAGGGGACAAGCCTTTCCTGCTCTGTGAGTATGCCCATGCCATGGGAAACAGCGTAGGGAACCTTGATGAGTATGTTGCCCTCGAAGATGAGGGTGAGGCCTACTGTGGTGGCTTTATCTGGGACTTTGTTGACCAGAGCCTGATTATCGGGGGCAAGGAGAAAGCTGGCTTTGGCTTTAGCGGACCCACTGACGGATATTTCTGCATCAATGGTCTGGTCGATGGACTGCGAAACCCTTCGGCAAAGCTGGAGCAGGTGGCCTACTCCTACAGTCCCATCACAATTGTAATCAGAAGAGATACACAAGGAGGCTCGATTGTCATCCGCAACAAGAATCTGTTCGTATCTACTGAGCAGTATGATTTCCCCTACTCCTACACCCTTGATGGCACTGTGATCGAGACAGGCATGCTGGATGTCGAAGTGGGACCCCTTGAGACAAGGAGCTACCCTATTCCTGCACTAAGGCATAAGAAAGAACAGAGGGAAGAGAAACAGAAGGAAGAAGAACAAAGGGATGTAGAAAAGGAAGAGTATCAGCTTATCGTACGAGCCGTACAAAAAGCTGATACACCCTGGGCAAAGAAGGGTCATACCATCGTCAGTGTCGGCTCTTTGATGGAAAGCCCAGATACTACCGAAGAAGCAGAAGATGAGGAAAAGGAGAACGGGGAGATAGGAACAAACAATGCCCTTATCGCAGGTGATATGCATACGGGGCACCGTCATGGTAACTTCTCTTTTTTGATCAATCATCACCTGGGAGAGCTGGTCGCCATCCAGCACAAGATGCTGAATATCCTACAGAGTCCGGTGAAGATGGAGTTCTGGAGAGCTCCTACTGATAATGACATCGGGGTGAATCCCCTGTTGCCCTACAGGGATTGTAAGCTTGCTTCGCTGTATCAGGTGGCAGAGGGTTTCCACCTTGAAGGGGATGTGTTCCATACAACGATCAGGTGCGGGACGTATCAGGTGAAGGTTTCCTACAGGTTTGTCAACAACAAGGTGATCATGGAGATCGAGGCACCTAAGTTCAGCTCTGACATCCCTTGCTTCGGCATTTCCTTTTCCCTGGACAAGAGCTATCAGAATGTCTCCTACTACGGTAATGAGATGAGGGAGAGCTATTGCGACCGGAAAGGTGGCAATGTCTTGCGAAGGGTATCCTTCAACCCCTATAAGGACCAGAAGCCGTATCTGCATCCGCAGGAGTATGGCAATAGGTTCGATGTGAGAAGCCTTACCCTGACCGACAGCAAGAACAAGGGGATGACTATACGATCTAACAGGAGCTTTGAGTGTTCGGTCCTCCCCTACAGCTGCCATGAGCTGGAGGAGGCTACCTACATCCATGACCTTCCCGATACTGACAAGCTGCACGTTAGGATCCTAGAGGGACAAAGCGGTGTCGGAGGGGATGACTCCTGGGGTGCTCCTGTGCATGAGAAGTACAGGTATAGGGGGCCTAAGGAGAAGTGGGTGGTTGAGATTGAGGTGTTTGAGTGACAACCGATGAAAGAATCGCTGGATTCTGAGCATATTCGTACTACGACCACACACAGACAGGTCCTTCCATCAAAACAGAGGGGAGGACCTTTTCGTAAGCCCACAAGGTAGATTGTTTGTCTTCCCTACCTGAGCCTGTAGGTGATGAACCCCTTGTAATTGATGGAGAGTACCTGACTATCACAGGAAAGCTCTTCGAGTATCTTCCTGGTGTCCTTACAGCCTCTCGATTGCAAAAACCCTTCAATTTCGAACTGGTTCATGGGATGGCGCTTGATGATGCTGAGAACCGCCGAATAGTCGTCCTTAATCTCGCTATGGAATCCCTGGGACACCAAAAGGTCTATGGAAATCCCGGAGAGGAACGTTGCCACATGATCCATTTTTTCATGGTCAACCGCTTTGACATAGGACTCGGCAGGAGGACGTACAGGGGTATTCACATACAGCTTGTCATACTGTAGCCCCTTGAGCATCCTGGCATAGTTCACCAGCGAATTTTCATCGTCATTATACCCCTGTACCAGCATGATCTCCAACCATAGCTGGCCTTGGTAGCTTTTTGAGAATTCCTGCAATCCCCCAAGCACATTGGCAAACACCAGACTTGTATGGGGCCTGTTGATTCGCCTGAACAAATCCTCGGAATAGGCATCCAGCGTAGGCAGGACGATATCGGCTTTACTAAGTTCCTTGCGTACCTTCTCATCATACAGAAGTCCTCCGTTGGTTATGACTGCTACCGGTTTGTCAGATAGTTTCTGTATTTCCTCGATCAGATCGCCCAAACCGAGATAGAGTGTAGGTTCGCCTTCCCCCACTATCGTGATGACGTCAAAGGGAACCTGTTGTTTCAGAACTTCTTTGAATTCCGAGACGATATCACTGACGGAAAAAAACATCGTACGGGTATTGGTCATCCGGTCTGTTCTTCCAAGCTGGCAATATATGCAGGAATAATTGCAGGTCTTCTTGGGAATGGGACTGATTGCCAGTGAAATTCCCAGTCTTCTCGACGGTACCGGCCCATAG
>DMAO01000145.1 GCA_003446545.1 Sphaerochaeta sp. | reverse complement strand
TCACAGGAAGTGCCAGTGATGTCCTCTTCAGGGCAATGGATCACTGGCATGATGTCTACACGACAGAGCCCCTGTCATGGTTCTACCGTATCATTGAGGCCGAAAAACTTATCCACTCTGAAGCCTCCTCCATTGCGAGAACCCTCTCTGAAATGTTTGACGCACAGAGCAGAGTTCTTATAGAGGAGCTCTCTGAGACCGGAAGACTAAAGGTGGAGGATTTGGATCTGGCGATTGAGATGTTCAGTGCTACTGTACAGAACCTCCTCTCCAAGATTCTCATCGGCATAGAGACCGATTTGCCTTGGAGAGAGGAGAGGTTCATCAACAGCTTTTGTGCCCTCTATAAGGGACAATAAGATTACATCGAGTGTAGGAAAGGAATGCCAACTAAGGCAAATGCATTCTTAAGTACCTGCATCACCATAGCTGAAAGCTCAATCCTTGCACGGACTAGCTCATCGCTTCCTGCCTTAAGCACCGGATTGTCATGGTACCAGCGGGAAAACAGGCGGGAAAGCTCATAAAGGAAGGAACACAGCAGTGAAGGATCCAACTCTGCCCCCGCTCGTGCTACAACCTCGGGATAGAGGGCAATCTGTTTGATGAGCTCACGTTCATCACTGAGGGTGAGAAGGCTACTGTCAAAGGGGCGTTTGGTCCTATCGCCACCCTCACTCTCATACCTGCCCAGCATGCTGGAGATTCTAGCCCCCATATACTGCAGATAGGGCCCGGTATTTCCATTGAATGAGATGGATTCCGTCGGATTGAAAATCATATCCTTCAGGGGATTGACCTGCAATAGGTAGTAGTTCAGAGCACCCAGTGCAATCGCGGAGGAAGTCTTATCGACATCACCTACCTGCTCCTCACGCTGTTTTGAGCGGATCTCAGCGGCAGCCAGGCCTGTCAGCTGCAGGAGAAGCTCATCAGCATCAACGACGGTGCCTTCACGGCTCTTCATCTTTCCGTCAGGCAGGTTGACCATACCATAGGAGAGATGGTGAAGATCCTCTGCCCAGGTGTGGCCCAGAAGGGCAAGGACATGGAAGAGCACCTTGAAATGGTACTGCTGTTCACTTGCCACCACATAGATAAGGGAGTCAAACGGCCAGTCCTTGTGCCGCATGATGGCAGTTCCCACATCCTGGGTCATGTATAGGCTCGTGCCATCCTTACGGAGCAGCACCTTCTTGTCCAGCTTGATATTCTCAAGGTCGACCCATACTGAGCCATCCTCCTCGCGGTAGAAGACTCCTTTGTCCAAACCTTTGAGAATCTCGTCCTTGCCATACTTGTAGGTCTCAGACTCATAGTAATAGTGGTCAAAGCTGATTCCCATCTTCTCATAGCTCTCGGAGAGGCCGTCAAGGGTCCACTTGTTCATCCTATGCCAGAGTTCCATCACTACAGGGTCATCTTCTTCCCACCTCTGCAGCATCTCCTGGGCCTGCTGTTCGGCACTGGGCTCTTCCTTTGCCCAGGCGGCAAACTTCACATAGTACTTGCCTACAAAGTGATCACCCTTCATGCCTGTTGACTCTGGGGTCTCCCCCTTACCAAATTTCTGATAGGCAAGCATGGACTTGCAGATGTGCACACCACGGTCATTGATCAGGTTTACCTTGCGCACTGTAGCGCCATTGGCCTTCATGATAGCACTGATACTCTCGCCAATGCTGTCGTTACGCATGTGCCCCAAGTGAAGGGGTTTGTTGGTATTGGGGCAGCTGAACTCAATGGTGATGCGCTTATCCCCAAGGCTCCTGTTCTCCCCATAGTGAGATCCTTCTGCTTCAATAGCCATAGAAAGCGAGGTAGCTAAGGCAGCCGTATCAATGCGGATGTTCAGATAGGAACCTGCGACAAGCAGGTCGCCTAGGGGACGATCGGGAATCTTCCCTATGCGTTCCTTAAGGGAGGCAGCGAGCATAGGAGGTGCTGTCCTAAGGATTTTCGCATAGGCAAACAAGGGAAAGGCAAGGTCTCCCAACTCGGGCTTGGGAGGGGTCTGAACAGCCAATTCGGGCAACTCAACCTCTTTTCCAAGAATTGTAAGGGCATATGAGGCAAGCTCTTTTTCTACAAGGGCTTTCCAAGACTGACGTACAGTATCAAGCATTATGTTTTCCTTTTCGTGCAAGTAGAAGGAACTATACTACAAACCAAACTCATGCATCAAGGCCGATGCTGATTTCCCCGCTGGATAGGATTTCCCTCTTCCCATCCCCTGTCTCCACCACCAGATGGGCATCCTCATCAATAGCTATGGCCAAGGCTTTGCGCTGCTTCTTCTGGGAACTGATGAGTATATTCTTACCCAAGACAATGGAACGCGAGCGATATTCAGGAAGGAACGCGCGCTCAGACAAGGTATTGGAATACCCTACAAGGGTAGTAACTAGTTTGGCCACCAAAGAAGAGGCGTCGACACCCTCGGGAACCAGAGAACTTCTTTTATAGAGCGAGGTCACTATTGGGCGCAGAGCAGGAGGATAGGCTTGTTGGGGTGTGGAAAAGTTGATGCCGATGCCTACAACGACGGACGAAAGCGTCCCACTTTCCACATTCAGCACCCCTTCTGTAAGGATACCCCCTACCTTTCGGCCATCAAGGAAGAGGTCATTCACCCATTTGATACCACAAGATAGTGAA
>DMAO01000148.1 GCA_003446545.1 Sphaerochaeta sp. | reverse complement strand
GAAACTCCTTAACCAACTAGTAGATAAAAGAATAGCCCTCCAAAAATTGGAGGGCCACAATTCACTACAAACAAATCAGTTACTTTGCATATACGCGGGGAAGAACCACCATAGCAACGGCAAAGGCCGCAAGGGTAGCTATCCAAGCAACAAGGACGTTCAGGAAGATTCCTCCAAAGATAAATCCAACCAAGGCACAGACTGCTACGGTTATAGCATAGGGAATCTGTGTGGCAACGTGCTCAAGGTGAGGACAACCTGCCCCTGTTGAAGAAAGGATAGTTGTGTCGCTGATCGGGGAGGCATGGTCACCGAAGACCGAGCCACCGAGAACCGCACTGACACTGATCAATGCTGCGTTGAGTAGGGCTGGCCCAGCAAGACCAAGAGCCTGGCCAAGTCCGACTGAAATGGGCATCACAAGGGGGATCATGATGGCGAATGTGCCCCATGAGGTTCCCGTCGAGAAGGAAATCAAAGCAGACAGGGCAAAGGCGATGACCGGGATGAGGGCGATGGGGAAACCACCTCCGACAACCACTTCACTGAGGTATGCTGCAAGACCAAGTCCTCCATCTTCGGGACTGTTTTTGATGATAGAACCGATGGTCCAGGCCATGGTCAGGATGATCAGGGCAGGAACCATGCTCTTGATACCATCACCAATTGCTTCACTTGCACCCTTGATGGTGAAGAGCTTGCGTGCGGTGTAGTAGATATAGGAGATCACCAATGTAAAGATAACTGAATAGAAAAGCGCCATGGAGGCGTCAGTGTTGTTGAATGCATCTCCAAGACTCATGGAAGCCATTGCAGCGCCTAGGGTTGCAATGCCTTCACCATCGATGGCACCAAGGTAGGTGGTCATGGGGAATAGAATTACAGCAGATGCTATGAGCACAATAATTGGCAACAGCATGTCCAAAGGCCTTGCCTTGGCCGCATTAGCTTCACCCCCATCATCAATCTCACCAGGAGCAGGGCCGTACTCTTCGTTATAGAGTTTACCGGTCTCTTTTGCATAGGCAATACTCTTGGCCATAGGGCCGTAGTTTCGGCCGCTGAGTATGATGTAGAGCACCATGCCCAGGGTAAGCAAGGCATAGAGGTTATAGGGAACCGATCGGATGAAGAAGGTAAATTCACTTACTCCAAGAGCAGAGAATCCTTCGGACCCTTTTACGATAGACATGACTGTAATAACCCAGCTGGAGATGGGGACAAGGATACAGACAGGAGCCGCTGTCGAGTCAAGGATGTAGGCAAGCTGTGCGCGTGCAACACCGTTCTTGTCGGTGATGGGACGCATGACGGTTCCTACTGCAAGGCTGTTGAAGTAGTCATCGATGAAGATGAGTAAACCACAGAACCAGGTCATCAGGAGGCTTGACTTGGACGTGTGAAGCTTATCGGCTGCCCAACGGCCAAAGGCTCGGGCAGAACCAGTTCTGCTGAGCATTCCTACCAGTCCTCCAAGGAGGGCACAGAACAGGAAGATACGGATGTTCCATCCGTCATTCAACGAGTCTGCGATCATATCGGTAAGGTTGAGAATTGCTACAAGGGGATTCCCGCCTGCAACAATCAGGGCACCTGAAAAAATTCCCAAGAATAGCGATACCATCACATCCTTGGTGATGAATGCCAGGGTAATGGTTAGTACGGGTGGAATAAGACCCCAAATTCCAAAGCTTGCCATAATAGACCTCTCTCTCTATGTAATATGGCAAAACTATAGCATGGGAATAGTTACAAAGTACAGTAAAAATCATCAGGTTGGTGCAGATATTTACAAATTGTTATCAAAATAACAAAATGCAATACAACAAGAGATATAGAGAAAACCGTACCCTCTACGTAGACTAAAAAATTGCCCTCCTTTCGAGGGAGGGCAATCTACATGAGAGAGGACAATCACTAGCGGGAGAGAAGGGAGAATCGCACAGAGACAGCATCAATGGGCTTGTCTCCGAGATCATTACCATACTCTAGCTGGTAGTAAGCTGCATCGAGGTGGAAGATGAGCAAGTCTAGCCCAACACCAATACTCTGGTACCCCTTGTTGATACCGTAACGGACATCAAGGAAGGAGAGCAGCCTGACTGAAGCACCAAGTCTTGTCTGGCTGAAGAAGCCTCTTGCCAAGGCATCATCTTCCAGACCGGAAAGCGACATCACATCAAGTACATCAACGGCGATGATCGGTCTGATGAGGGACCCGATATCAGGTGCCCAGGTAAGGCCTGCATCAAGTTTCCATTCTGACTCAATCTCGAACGTCCCTGAATCAGTACCAGTGGTAGTATTGGGAGTAGTAAGAGAGCTACCCAATACCTTTTCTGCCCAGTCATTGACTGAGGGGAAAACTTCCATGGAATAGTTTCCGTTGAAGTTTCTGGCAACTGTAGAGAATCGCAGCCCAAATGGGAAATTCAAGTTCACACCAGCAGAGAGAGGAAGTGCATACCCAGCTGCAAGAGGTACATCATTGAGATATATTTCAGCAGGATCGGCATCCTCATCAGAGATCATATCGGTAATGCTGGAAGCACTCTGCTTCTCAAGGTAAAGCTTGTACACCGCCTTTCCAGAAACACCAATATCCAAGGAGATGGCATCAGGTACAAGACTGAAGTTCAAGCCAAAGCCCACTGTAGCAGCAGTAGTAATCTGAGCTATGAGGTTGGTCGCAGTCAGGTCAACACCTGCCTTGTAGGTCATTATGCGTTCTTGAGTTTCAAGGGCAATACCAAACCCACCAAGGGTGAGAACAACAGAGGCATCTGTGGTTACAAGATCTCCATAGCCTTTCTTGATGGTGCCCAAGAACTTCTGTGCACCAGAAAGCATGCCATCATCGGTGCCTTTTTCAAACTCCTCAATCGCACCACTTTCCAGAATATCCTTTGGATTATAGGCTGTTACTGTTATTGCAGGAAGGGAAAGCTTGAAGTCTCCCCCTACCAAGTTTGCAGGGTTAATCAGGAAACTGTCATAGTATCCTTTTACGCCCAAACCTGCACCACCCATACTCAGGACCCTGGTACTGGTACCCATGAAGGGCTCTCCGGTCTGCTTGTAGGTAGCAACATTAGGGCTATAATCTGCAGCAGCCAAAGGAGCCACTACCAGTAGAACCAAAGCAATTACAATGCTTATCAGTTTAATATCTTTCATAGTATGCTCCTCCTTAAAGCTCATTGTACCATTTGGTAAGGCCATCTTCTGTTGATCCTGCATCGCGGAGGTTAATGAGCTCAGTGCTTAATTGTGCAATTCCACCTGCATCGTTGATCCGAATAATGTTGTCAATGATAGCCTTGTAATATTCCACAGGATTGTTTTTCAGGAATATTGGCCATCTTTCATAATCCAAATCACCTAACACGG